>SLOV01000351.1 GCA_007132345.1 Kiritimatiellia bacterium | reverse complement strand
CATCACCTGGAAGGCGCTGCAGGAGGGTGTGAGCTGCCGCGACCGCGATGCGGTACTTGCCATGGTGGCCCAGATGCGGATCGAGTTCTTTCTTGATGAGCGGGTGGTCCGGTTCCGGATCGATGACGTGGACCCCGGGCAGGACATCCGGGCGCAGGGCGTGGTGAACAATGTGAGCGATGTAGCGGCGATTCCGGAGGTGCGCCAGTTTATCAACCGGCATCTGCGCGGCATGAGTGCTTTCGGGCCGCTGGTGATGGAAGGCCGCGACATCGGGTCGGTGGTGTTTCCCGATTCGCCCCACAAGTATTACCTCGATGCGGACCCCGAGGAACGGGCGCGGCGGCGGCACCGTGAGTTAGTTGGGGTCTCTGAGGCAGGTGGCGTCGACGATGTGCTCGATTCATTGCGGCGGCGGGACCACAAGGACACGACGCGCCAGACGGCGCCGCTGCAAATTGCGCTGGGCGCCAAGGTCATCAACACCACGTCGCTGAGTATCGAAGAAGTTTCAAAGCAAATCGCGTCAGAGATTCGCGCCTTGGAGAGGCCGGCATGAACCGTGCCGAGGCGGCGCCTCGCGCCTACCGGGTCTTCTCTTTTCTTTTCCGCTGGTACTTCCTCCTCTACCACCGACTGCGTGTCGAAGGGGTGGAGAACATTCCGGAGACGGGCGGTTGCCTGGTTGCGTGTAATCACGCCAGCTACCTCGACCCGCCCGCGATTGGCTGCATGGTGCGGCACCGCGTTTTTCGTTTCGTGGCGCGGGACACCCTGTGGAAGGGCAGGTTCGGCTCCTGGTTCTTCCGTGTCACCCGCTGCATTCCGATCTCCCGCGGCACAGGCGACCTCGGTGCCATGCGAGCCGTACTCAAAACCGTGAAGGCGGGTGACCTGGTGGCGCTCTTTCCGGAGGGGACCCGCAGCGAGGATGGCCGCTTGGGGAGCGCCAAGCCGGGAATCGGTTTTCTGGTCGCGCGCGCCGCGGCGCCGCTGGTGCCCGTGGCCATCATCGGGAGCCACGCGGCCTTCGGCAAGGGGCGCCGCTTTATGCGCCCGACCCGTCTTCTCGTACGCTACGGCCGGCCCATCCCGCCTTCCGAACTCCCCACGATCGACGATCCGAAGCCCTCCTACGAGGCCATCAGCGCTTTCGTCATGGATAAGATTCGGGAGCTTATGGACGAGTCCGAGGGCTGAACTCCGAGAGCAACTCCAATAGCACCTGCTTGCGAATTGTACGGCAACGGGTATGCTAAGCGCGTAACAAGTTTCGCTGCCGCACCTCGCGGCATCAACCAAGGAGACCGATCGGATGAAGCAACTTTCGCAAGCCGTCACCAACGCCCTCTCTCGTCGCGAATTCCTCGTTGCCGGCAGCAGCGCCATGCTGGGCATGCTGGCTGCACCGCGCGTCTTTGGCCGCGCCGCAGCCGCAGCCGCACCGCCCTCCATGCCCGTCTCGATGTCGCAGGAACCGTTGCCCTACGCCTTCGATGCGCTGGAGCCGATCATCGATGCGAAGACCATGGAGATCCACTTCACCCGCCACCACGCCGGCTATGTGAACAACCTGCATCGCGCCCTGCGCGAAGAGGCCTCCCTGCAGGGACGCCTGCTGGAGGACCTGCTCGGAAATCTCGCGAGTGTTCCCGAGGCCTTTCGGACGGTAATGCGCAACCATGGCGGCGGGCACTACAATCATGCCCTCTTCTGGGAATGGATGTCGCCCAACGGCGGCGGCGCCCCGGAAGGTGCGCTGGGTGAAGCTATCGAGCGGGAATGGGGAAGCTTTACCTCCTTTCAGGAGGCCTTTTCCAATGCGGCTGCATCCCGGTTCGGCTCCGGCTGGGCCTGGCTGGTCTTGAATCCGGAGGGCCGCCTGGAGATCGGATCGACGGCCAACCAGGATAACCCGCTCATGCGCGGCGTTGCGGATCTGGTCGGGACCCCGCTGCTGGGGCTGGATGTCTGGGAGCATGCCTACTACCTGAAATACCAGAATCGGCGCGGCGATTACGTGCAGGCCTGGTGGGACGTTGTGAACTGGGACAAGGCGGAAGCGCTGTATGCGGACGCCACCCGCGCGGCTCAGGGCTGAGCCGGGGCCAGGCCTTGGCCGTTTTTCATGAGCAACTCTCAGTATGGCCCGGAACGGGTTCTTCAAGCCGGCTGAAGCAGGTACTACGAACGGTGTTTCGCCGGGTTTTCGCCTGTTTGTAGTCCCGTCTTCAGGCGGCAAGGGCCATACTGAGAATCGCTCGTTTTTCATTGCCGGGGCTTGTTCGTCGAGGGCCTTTTGTTACACTGCTTCCGTTTGTGGCGGCAAGTTAACCGGGGCGCTATGCCCTCCTTCAGCGGGGATCTCGTCGATATGCATAAATACATCATCATGGGTGTTCAGGGTTGCGGCAAAGGCACGCAGGCGCAGATGCTGGTCAAGGCCTACGACATGGTGCATATCAATGTGGGGGAGATCTTCCGCTGGAACATCGAGCATCGGACCAAGCTGGGTGCCCGGATTCAGCGCATCGTCGCACGCGGCGAACTGGTCGACGATGAGACCGTCGACGAGATCGTGAAGCACCGGCTCGACGAGCATAACTGGAACTATGGTTTTGTGCTGGACGGCTTCCCACGTAACGAGCCCCAGGCCATGTTCTTCCTGGAAAGTTATGACATCGATGCAGTCATCCACATCAACGTTCCGGACGAAGTTGTGGTGCAGCGGATCATGGGGCGGCGCTTCTGCTCTCAGTGCGGTCTGGATTACAACATTATTCAAACCTGGCCCAAAGAACACAATCGCTGCGATGTCTGCGGCGGCCGTCTTGTGAAACGCCAGGACGACACGCAGGAGTCCATCGAACGGAGGCTTCAGGATTACCATAACAAGACCCGCCCTTTGTTGGATCTCCTGGGGCGCAATATCCCACTGGTCGACGTCGACGGCGCCCGTGCCCCGGAGGAGATCCAGGTCGAGATCCGGTGCCAGCTCGGACTTCCAGAGCCACCGGCGCAAGGCACCGCATAGACGGACCGCCCGGGCAGAGAAGCTGATGATGGACCCCCAATGACGGCTAACGAGGCGCAAACAACCGTGCTGCTGATCGACGATCAGCCCCTGGTGCTGACCGCTCTGGCCCGGTATCTCGAGCAGCGGGGCTTCCGCGTCTTTGCCCGCAACGACGGCAAGGAGGGCATCGAAGCCGCCGAAGAACTCGAACCGGATGTTGTGATTACCGATGTGATGATGCCCGTTCTCGATGGGTGGGCCGTTGTGAAGCACCTCCGCAGCAAGCCGCGTTTTGCATTGACCCCTGTCATTATTCTCACCGACCTCGATTCCGCGGAAGACCGGATCCAGGGCTTCACCACGGGGGCGGACGATTACGTCTCCAAGAACACGATCGTGGAGGAATTGGAAGCACGGATCATGCGGGCCGTGCAACGCAGCGAGTCGCTGCGCAAGGGCGTCATGCGAGCGGCCGAATCGAAACCGGTGAAGCCGAGCCCGTCCACTGGGCCGCGCGCCCCTTCGGCCAGGCCTTCGGCGCCAACCGGGCCTGCGCTCTCGGACCACTGGAGCCTGCCAGCCTTTGAAGACCCATTTCCGCATGAGGGGCGCCGCCCCACACGGCGGGCCGGCCCAACCGATGCAGGCTCCGGCATGCGCGGCAGCGTGAATCAGATCGGCCTGGCCTCGATTCTAACCCTGCTCAGTAATGGCATGAAGACCGGCATCTTGACGCTGACCCGGGCTGATGGCCGGCTGAAAGGGCGCATCTTTCTGCGGGATGGCACCATCCTGAAGGTGAAGGTGGACGAACGCGATTCGCTCGACGGTATGCAGTCGTTCTGCCTGCTCCTCGGTTGGCGGGATGCAACCTTCGTTTTTAACTCCTGTGCTGTGAACGACGCCGACGAGTTGAAAATTCCAACCGAACACCTGCTGATGGAGGCGGCTCGTCTGATGGACGAAGGCGGGTCGTGAGCGGGCCGGACATGGTCGAAGCCACGCCCGAAGAAGCAGCGGTTGACGCGACCGCGGGCGGCGTGACGTTGGAGAGGCTCCAGGCCCCCGTGTCTATCGGTGGGCTGCGCCTCCCGAACCGCGCCATCCTGGCCCCGCTCGCCGGCGTGACGGATATTCCGTTCCGCAGACTTTGCAACGATATGGGGGCGGGCTACGCGTTCGTCGAGATGTTGTCGGCCACCGCGATTCGTTATCGTGCCCGCCGTACACTCGAAATGATGCGCCGCCACGACAAGGAAGCGCGGCTGGGCGTCCAGTTAACCGGCGGCAGTGCCGGGGAGATTGCCGAGGCGATCGCTTTTCTCGACACGCAGGGCTTCGACAGCATCGACATCAACATGGGCTGTCCGGTGCGTAAGATTGTACGAAAAGGGTGGGGGAGCGCCCTCTTGCTGAACCCGGCCGGCGTGCGCGAGATCGTGGAGCGTGCGCGGGAGGCGACACGACTTCCGCTCTCCGTGAAAATCCGCGTCGGCTACGACGCCGACTGCATCAACGTGGCCGAGACCGCCGCCTGCATTGCCGAGGCTGGGGCCGTGATGCTGACCATTCATGGTCGGACCCGCAACGAACGCTATGGAGCGCCCGTGCGGTACGACTGCATCGCCGAAGGGTTCCGCCAGGCGCGCAAGGCGGCTCGCCCCCCGGTCTGCGTCGGGAACGGGAATGTGCTGGACCGACCCAGCGCCCTGCAAATGTTGCGCGAGACGCATTGCGATGCGGTCATGATCAGCCGCGGCGTGCTGGGCAACCCCTGGATCTTTAGGGAACTGCTCGGCACGCGCCCCCATAATCCCACTTTGCAGGAATGGCTGGAAGGCGTGCTGCAGCACCTCGCCTATCACCGCGAACACTATGGAGATAACCGCATGGCGGCGGTCGTGGCGCGGAAGCATCTCATCTGGTACATGCGCGGGTTCCGAGGGAGCCGCGCCATGCGCGAAAAATTGAGCGTGGTAGAGAGCCTGGACGACGCGCGCGACCTCTTTCGCCGATTCGCCTCAGAGCATCCGCCCGACGCCGTTCGGTTCGAAGCGGAACAGGCACCCGCGCACGACGAAGACCCGTCCGCCGCGATGGACCGCGAGCATGACCGGCCCCTTGCGGACGACCACGAGCCGGATCGATAACGTCAGTTCAGCGAATCGCGATCCAGTTCCTCGCGAATCGCGCGGGCCAGCATGCTGACCTGGGCCGGCTTCACCAGATAGGTGCCAACCCCAAGCGACTTGATAGCGCTGACCATGGCCGGCCCCGCGAAACCGGAAAGGACAATGGCGCGCTGCTTCGGATTGATCTTCTTGATGGCGCGGAAGGTCTCCATGCCGTCCATCTCGGGCATCAGCAGATCGAGAATGATGAGATCGGCATGCTGGCTGCGAACGTAATCGATCGCATCCTGACCGCTATTTGCGCGTTCCACCTGATAGCCCAGCCTGCTGACCAATCGCGAATGTGCCCGGAGCACAGCGGCGTCGTCATCCACGATCAGGATCGTTTCTTTGCCGTGCGGCAAGTCGCTTTCGATCTTCTGCTTGGCCGGCAATTCGACATTCTTCTTACGCTCCGCGGCCCGGTCTCGCCGCACACTGCCCGAAAGCGAATCTCTCAGCGTCAAAGCGAGCAGCACGAAGACCATGAATAGTCCGATCAGGCCGCCCCACTCCAGTACGTTCAGGCCGAAAAGCGATGCGCCCCTTGCCTGGTCGATGAATGTCTGAAACATAATGGTCAACTCCCACGAGAACCTGGTTGTCGTTCCTGATCCCCACTAAGCAGCTTTGGTGCCAGCCCCCTGATCTCACACGTTCACGAACCCTTCGCAGCCCGTAAATCGCCGCAAAACGCGATGTTTTGCGCCCGCGCGGGCTCTCAGATTTGCATATTGCTATGCCATTGGGCCGGCGGATACTCTCGCCGCGAAAAGAAACATGTGAACTGAACGTAACCGCCTTGAACCTGGGTCATTCACCTTGCTGCGCCACGACACCATAAAGCACTCTGCGTGGGCGCGCTTGACGAAGGGTTGGGTGGTTGTGCTCTGCGTCGGCATGATCTCTGTCCTGCTCGCTTTCCTGCTGCTCGCCCGTTTTGTCCGCGGGGAACTCGCCGGCTCCGAATATGCCACGCTGCGGGTTGTGCTGATCGTGGCGCTCGGCAGCCTGGCGCTGGTCGGTGTTGCGGTCATGGGCGCCCTGGCGCTATGGACGAATCGATCCGCCGACCAGCAGACGGTCCGCGCACAAATCGAGCGCATGCTGGCGGCCCTGAACCATCTCGAAGATGGAGTGGTCGCCCTGGACCGGGAGAATCGTGTGACGGGCCTGAACGTACGTGCACGCGCCATGGCCGCCTCTACATTGCGTCCCGGTATGCGGATGGAAGACCTCTTCCCGTTTCTCGATACCGAGCATCTGCGCCTGCTTCTGACCGGCAACGAGGCGCAGGAGGTCGAGATTGCCGTGAACCGCAAAGGCGAGCGGCGGGCTTATCGGCTCCGTGTCTACCCGTCGCAGTCGTTAAGGCTGGTGTTTATCGGCGATATAACGCGCGATCAGGAGGAAGCCGAACGACAGGAACGGGATTCGCAGATGGCGCTGATTGGCCGGGTCGCGCAAGGGGTCGCGCACGATTTCAATAACATCCTGTGCGCCATCATCGGGCATGCGGAACTCCTGCGCCTTCCGGGCATCGATGCAGATGCAACCTCGGGATCCATAGCCACCATTTGTCATGAGGCCGAACGCGGTGCTGTTCTCGCGCGGCAGCTCGTGGATTTGAGTCGGCCGGTCGCCCGGGACACCGGTGTTGTGGCGCTTCAGGATGTGCTCAAGACCGCTGTCGGCCTGATCCAGCGTGTGGAAGCCGTTCGCACGTGGGAGATTCGCGTCGACTGCCCCGAGGAAGCGTCGACTTCCATGCCAGTACATCAGTTGGAACAGATGCTCATCCGGTTCGCCCTGCAGGCTATGGATGCATACGAGGAACCCGGTGTGTTGCATCTGGTCTATCGTCCGGTTATGGCGGGAGACCTCTTCGGCGGACGCAACAGTTCACTGACCGTGGCGGCGCTTCCGCGTGATCTATCCTTTGAAAAAGTCGCCCTGGTGCGCGATACCCGGCCGACCCTCTCGCGTGACGGCGGCGGGGTGATTCAATCGGTTGTGCTTTCCCTCTTAGAGAAGCATGGCGGATCGATCGAAACGATGCGTCTGCCGAACGGGCATCCGGCCTATCGCTTCTTCCTTCCGCCCCCTGCGGCGTCACCCGTCGTGGCGCCTGAAAGCGAGGTGGCTCCCTTTGGTGAAGCCTTCCGCTGCTGGGCGGTGCTGGTGGCGCAGCCGGCCGCGGCGCGGAGCCCTGCCCTTGAGGAGGCGAAGGTGCAATTGCGCTGGAACGTGGTACAGGTGAACAACCTGGTGGCGCTTCGCGAGCGCATCGATCGCGGGGATGAATTCCAGGCGCTTTTCGTCGACGAATCGCTGCTCGGCGAGGGCGCGATGGAGATCTTGCAGCGTCTCT
>SLOV01000211.1 GCA_007132345.1 Kiritimatiellia bacterium | reverse complement strand
CCCCAGAAAGCGCCAGACCCAAACATAGGCCAGGACACCAGCCAACAGGTTGCCCGCAGCGAGGCCCGCGAAGAGACCGAAGACCCCGGCGTATTGCGCTCCGAACCATGCGAGGGGAATCGCCAGCACAAACATCCGCACGAGCGCAATCAGGGTGGAGGTGAACGGCCGATGCAGCGCGTTGAGCGTGGTCGTGATCTGAAAGCAAGAGGTCATCGCGCCATAGCAAAAGGGCAAAACGGAAAGATAGAGCGCGGCGGCACGGACCACATCACTCTCCGCGCTGAACAGCCCCGCAATGCGGTCGGCGAGCAGAAACAGCACCACGCAAGCGACACCGCCCCAGATCCAGCACCAGCGGACCGCGGTCCGCAACGCCTCCTGCACACGCTCCGGTCGGCTTGCGCCTGCATTCTGCCCGACGAACGGCGAGAGCGCCGCGGTCATGGCCATGGGGCCGATCAGCGAAATCATCTCCACGCGCACACCGACCGCATAACCGGCAACGGCAAACGCGCCAAAGGCCGAGAGCATGCGGGTAATGACGCCCGCGGAGAGCGGCAGGACGAGATTCGTGAAACCAACCGGAACTGCCATGCGCAGGACCGCGGTCCATGAGGTCCAGAGAGAGCGTAGCCGCAAGTCCGGGCGCGCCAGCATCCGTTCGCGCCGGCCCAGGATCGTGAGTGCGGCCACGAACGTGATGCTCCAGGCGCAGATGGAGGCCACCGCGGCGCCGCGCAGTTCCCAGCGGGGAAACGGGCCCAGCCCATAGATGAGGAAGGGGTCGAGCACCATGTTCACGATGGCGGCGATCATCATGATGAGGCTCGGCATACGGGTGTCGCCCGTGGCGCGAATGGCGCCATTGCCCACAATCGGAACGACCAGAAGCCAGGCCCCGAGATAATAGGGCACCATGTAGTCGGCGATCAGTGGAAGCAGCCGGGCATCCGCGCCCAGGGCCGTGAAGAGCGGGCGCAGGGTGAGCAGACCGGCCGCACCAAGGGCAACAATCAGGAGAGCGGAGAGCAACAGTGCATCGGTGGTGATGCGCCGCACCTGCTCCAGTTGGCCCGCGCCGATGAGGCGCGCCAAGACTGTGGAGGCGCCCACCATGAGACCGAGCGAGAGGCTGTGCACCAGCGCGGCAATCGGGAAGGTGTAACCCATCGCGGCCAGTGGATCGCCGCCGAGGCGGGCCACGTAGAAGGTGTCCATCAGGTTAAAGAGCATGGTCGCCATCACGCCCATGACCATGGGGCCTGTCAGCCGGAGCAGGTGCCCAGCGACAGGTCCTTCGATCAGGCGTGCGCTCCGGCCTTGCGCGGGCGGAGCAGCCATTACGCCTTCGAGGAGAAATTCGCCACGACCGGTTGGGCCAGCCTGGCGAAATCGGCATAGTGCATACGCACCAGTTCTCGGTGCGAGCCGGCGTTGAAGGCAATCGTCTCGTCTTCCGCGAGGGAATTGCAGACATAGACCGGCAGTCCGTACAGATTGCCCATGGGCGGCATGGCGCCCGGCTCGCAATCGGGGAAGAGTTCAAGGAACTGCGTTTCGGTGGCCAGGTGCACGTCCTCTGCATGGGCCGCTTCCTTGAGCAGGAAGATATCCAGGGTATGAGAAGCAGGCAAAACGGCCATGGCGAACTTGCCGTCGATCTTCACGATGACCGTCTTGGCGAGTTCCTTGCCAGGGATATGCGCAGAGGCGGCGATTTCCTGTGCGGTGTAGGCGGGCGAATGAAGAATGACCAGGTACTTGACGCCTTCATCATCGAGGTATTGAGTCAGCTTATTGAGGGGCATGATGTTCCTCCTTCTTCTTGCAGCTAGGATACCGCGGAACAGAGGGATAACGGAAGCGGAAAGAAGGGATCCGGCTACATGTCCGACCTCCTGGAACGCGATGCCTTTCGAATCGGGGACCGAGCCTGAAACCTTTCAAGCCGTGGATCCGCAACCGGCTTTCCTTTTACGCTCCGCCGCCTGCCGCCTTGTGCGCTAGGCACGTAAAGGGTCCGCAACCGGTGTTCGTTTCGGTGCCCGCCCCCTGCCGCCTTGTGCGGCAGGCCCGTTAGATTTGCGCAGTAAACGCACATTCTCAGCAAATCTGATTCACCCGCGACACGAGGTCGCGGGGGTCTCCTCGGCACGCGAATTACCCAGCCTAGCTCCGGACAAGGTCGCGGGGGTCTCCTCAGCACGCGAATTACCCAGCCTAGCTGCAGATAAGGTCGCGGGGGTCCCCTCAGCACGCGAATTGCCGAGCCCATCTCCATAGAGCCCCCTCTGGAGGGGCGAGTTACACGAGCCCGAACTGAAGCACAGTTGCGCCTGGCCGCGGGGGTCTCCTCAGCAGATGTATGCCCGCGCTTGTGGATAGATGGCAGTTGAAGTACCGTCACAACTCTTCAAAGATGATCTCAGCAAACCCATGAGCCAACTCGAATTCAACGTCAACGGAAGGCCGGTGCGACTCGACGTCCCCGAGTCGCGCTATCTCGCCGAGGTGCTGCGCCTGGACCTCGGCCTGACCGGCACCAAGATCGGGTGCAATGAAGCGGAGTGCGGTATCTGCACGGTGCTGGTCGATGGGGCGCCGGTGAACTCCTGCATCTATCCCGCCTTCAAGGCGCAGGGCGCCCGCGTGGAAACGATCGAGAGCCTCAGCGCCGATGGCGCTTTGCACCCCCTGCAACAGGCATTCCTCGACCACGGCGCAACACAGTGCGGTATCTGCACGCCCGGCCTCATCATGACCGCGAAGGCGCTGCTGGACGAAAAGCAAAGCGCCGGCGCGCCAGTCACCGAAGCGGAGATCAAGATTGCCCTGAAAGACACCTACTGCCGCTGCACCGGCTACCAGAGCGTGAAGAACGCCATCCTCCAGGCCGCCGGTATCGAGTCCCCGCCCTATCTGCCGGAGGTAAAGCATCCCGGCGCAGTGATCGGGCGGCCGCTGCCGAATCCCGATTCGCGCGCCAAGGTTATGGGAACGGCGCTGTTCACCGACGACTATCGTTTCCCCGGCATGGTGGTGGCGCGCACGAAGCGGGCCGGGGTGGCGCATGCGCGCATCCGGTCCATCGACATCTCGAAGGCGGAGGCACTCCCCGGTGTACTGGCGGTCCTGACCTGGAAGGATGTGCCGGGCCGCAACCTGCATGGGCTCGTCACGATCGATTGGCCGGTGCTCTGCCAGGATAAGGTGCGTTACGCCGGTGACGCGGTCGCCATTGTCGCCGCACTCGACGACGAAGCGGCCGAAGCCGCGATCGATGCGATCGAAGTGGACTACGAGCCGCTGCCCGCGGTGCTCGATCCCATCGAGGCCAACCGCCCCGACGCGCCGCGGGTGCATGAACATCGCGAAACCGGCAACCTGCTCAAACACATCAAGGTGCGCAAGGGCGACGTACGGGCTGGATTCGATGAGGCGGATGTCGTTGTGGAGCGGACTTATCGCACGCCGCGCACCGAACACCTATTTCTCGAACCGGAATGTTCGATCGGTGTACCGGCCGACTATGACCCTACAGATTTCGGGGGCACGCACGATCCGGAATCGCGCCGGGGTGTCACGCATCGGCATGACAAGGTCGCGGTCTACTGCGGCAGCCAGATTCCGCGCCTGGACGTCTCGCAGATTGCGGCAAGTCTGGCCCTTCCCGAAGAGCGGGTGCGCGTGGTGGCTTGTCTGATGGGCGGCGGATTCGGCGGCAAGGAAGACATCGCCGCGCAGATTCACGTGGCCCTACTCGCCGAGCGCGTGAAGCGGCCGGTGAAGATGCTCTACTCGCGCCAGGAAAGCCTGCTGTTCCATCCGAAGCGCCACGGCACGGTGATCCGTATCCGCACAGGCGCCACGCGCGAGGGCCGGCTGACCGCTGTGGAGGCGGAGTTGTATGGCGACGGCGGCGCCTATGCGAGCTTGAGCGAGAAGGTGATGACCCGCGCCACCACGCATGCCTCCGGACCGTATGACGTTCCGCATGTGAAGGTGGACTGCTACGCCATGTACACCAACAACACACCGTGCGGCGCCTTTCGCGGATTCGGCGTGACGCAAAGCTGTTTCGCGGTGGAAAGCAATATGGACCTGGTGGCGGAAGAGCTGGGGATGGACCCGATCGCGTTCCGGCGCCATAACATTCTCGATGTCGGCAAGACGACCTGCACCGGCCAGGTGCTCCAGGAAAGCTGCGGTCTCGGCGAGTGCCTCGACTGGGTCGAGCGTGACATGCGCGCTTATCACGAGGCACGCGGCGAGCCGTTCCGCTGGAGCTGGAACGAAGGATCGAAGCGGTACGCGTGGGGGTTGGCAGTCGGCTATAAGAATACCGGGCTGGGCGGGGGCGCCCCGGATAAGGCGTCCGCCATTTGTCGCGTCTATCTCGATGACGCAGGCCGCCCGCGCGCCGAGGTCCGCACCACCTCCGCCGAGATGGGACAGGGTCTGCCCGCCGTGCTGGCCGCCTGCGCCGCCGAAGAGCTGGGACTCCCCTACGAGGATGTACGTGTGCTGCTGGGCGACACCGATGTCTGCCCCGACGGCGGCCCCACCACCGCGAGCCGCCAGACCTATGTGAGCGGCAACGCCGCGCGCCACGCCGCAATGCAGGTGCGGGACAAACTCGCCGCCGTGGCTGCGAGCCGCATGCAGGCACCGATTGAGGAGATCGCCTTTTCGGGGGGCGCGGTGCGGCACGGCGACACGACGATCCCGCTGGTCGAGGTCGTGGCCTGGGCCAGCGAGGAGCAGGGCGGAGAGATCGAGGCGGAATACGAATACTGGGCACCCCGTACGCAACCGCTGGGCACCGGCGGCGCCATGCATTTCGCTTTCGGATTCGGCGCGCAGGCCGCACTCTGCTGCATCGATGAAGAGACCGGCCGCGTGGATGTGCTGCAAATCGTCACGGCCAATGACGTGGGCCGCGCCATCAATCCGCTGACGCTGCAGGGCCAGATCGACGGCGGCATTGTGATGTGCCTCGGCAACACGCTCACCGAGCATTATGTAATGGAAGAGGGTGTACCGTGGACTTCTGTTATGGCGCGATACAAGATGCCCGGCATTAAGCACGCCCCGAAGATCGTCTCGCGGCTGGTAGAGCATGAAACGGCGGACGGGCCGTTCGGCGCCAAAGGCGTCGGCGAGTTGTGCAGTATTCCGACGAGCCCCGCGATTACCAACGCGATCGTGCATGCGGTGGGCGTCCGTTTTCTCTGCCTGCCCGTGGATCAGGACGCGCTGCTGCGCGCCATGCGGGCGGGCGAGCAGGAGGTTGCGCAGGGCTGGGGCTATCGCTCCGCCGTGACGCCCCTCATGGCTGGCACAGAGGAGCCAGCATCGGTTTAACCCCAAGGAGAATGAAGCATGAAGTTGGTTGACCAGGTGAATGAAGAGGTACTGAGCAAGGCCGTGGAGCGGGCGCGCGAGCAAGGCGTCATTCTGCCGACCTACGCCCAACAGCGAGATCCGAGCAAGGTGCCCGCAAAGATTGTAGAACGCCTCCGCGAGATCGGGCTCTGGGATGTCAACCCGCTCAATCTTTTCCGCATCACCTGGAAGAACGAACCGAAACCCCACGGCGGCGGTTTTGGACAAGGCAACTTTCTCGAGTTCCCGACGGCCCTCACCGGGGTCGAGGCGCGGATTGTCGGCATCGTGGGCCGCTGGTTTCCAACCGGTGCGCACAAGGTAGGCGCCGCATACGGCTGCCTGGTGCCGCGCCTCGTTTCGGGCCAGTTCGACCCCACCACGCAGAAGGCCGTCTGGCCCTCCACCGGCAACTACTGTCGCGGCGGCGCCTACGACTGCGCGCTGCTCGGGTGTTCCGCCGTGGCGATTCTTCCTGAAGGCATGAGCCAGGAACGGTTCGCCTGGCTGAAAGAGATCGGTACGGACGAAGTCATCGCCACGCCCGGCACCGAATCGAACGTGAAAGAGATCTATGACAAGTGCTGGGAACTGCGCCGCGAGCGGGGCGCGGGCATTGTGATCTTCAATCAGTTCGAAGAGCTTGGAAACTCGGTCTGGCACTATCACATGACCGGCGGCGTCATTCAGGACATCTACGAGCGCCACTTTAAGACCGAGCGCAGCCGCCTCTCTGGTTATGTCAGCGCCACGGGCTCCGCGGGCACGATCGCCGCGGGGGATTTCCTGCGTACGCTTCATCCGCATATCCGCGTGATTGCCGCGGAGGCGTTACAGTGCCCCACCCTATACCAGTTCGGATTCGGCGAGCACCGTATCGAGGGCATTGGTGACAAGCACGTGCCGTGGATTCATAACGTGAAGAACACCGACATGGTGGCCGCCATCGACGACGAACAGACCATGCAGCTCAGCCGCCTCTTCAACGAGCCTGCCGGCAAAGAGAAACTGAAGGCGGCCGGCGTACCGGAAGAGACGGTTGAGGGGCTGCGCAACATGGGTATCAGTTGTATCTGCAACCTGGTCAGCGCCATCAAGGCGGCGAAGTATTACGACATGGACGGACGCGACACGATCTTCCTGCCGCTCACCGACAGCATGGATCTGTACGACTCGCGCCTCCAGGAGTTGACCGAAGCGGAAGGCGCCTACACCGCGGCGCGGGCCGAGGCCCATTTCGCCCGCTATCTCGAAGGCATTCAGACGGACCATGTGCGCGAGTTGAGCTACTTCGATCGCAAAGCGTTGCACCAGTTCAAGTATTTCACCTGGATCGAGCAGCAGGGCCGCAGCTCCGCCGAGCTGGCCGAACTCTGGGACGACGATTTCTGGAAAGAGATCTTCAGTCGGGAGCAGGTGATTGAGATCGATCGGCTGATCGACCAATTCAATGAGCGAACGGGATTGGTGGCGGGGCTGTAGAAAGTCGGGGCGGCTGATGTACCCCAGCACTGCGAGCTGGGGGCCTGAGGGCGTAGTCCTCCCTGCTGTCATTTATGTGCAGTGGGTGGTGTTGGAGACCCTTCGACTCTGCTTTGCTCCGCTCAGGGTGACAAACGAATCGTGCGAATGCCCATTCGTCAGCGAGGTCTGTCGAGCGAAGGGCTCGCGCACATGCCTGCTGCGCCGTCAGCGTCAGGACTTCACATTCTGACTGCATTCGGCTCAGCGGGACGCTTCGCCCTACCTGCAACGGCAAGATATCTGGTTAGAAGAGGTGGGACGAAGCGTCTCGCTGAGCCGCGGAAGCTTGACACGACTGCATACTGAGAATTGCTGCGTCTGCGAAGCCCACTCTTCTTTGCAAAAACCAAGCTCTCAGGTCACTGCGCTCACGCGACGCGTCGGCAGCCTGAAGGGCTGCGAGAACAAAGCCCGGCGCAGCGCGCCGGGGAACAAGCGCACGAAAGAAGTCCTGCACCCTGAAGGGGTGGCAGAATAGCCGTGCTACGACTTGGGTGCCGGGCGGATGGGCTTTGGGTGACGGGCAGTGCTGGCGCACATGCCCATCCTCCGACTTGGGAGGCGGGCGAATGGGCTTTTGGGGACGGGCAGTGCTGGCGCACATGCCCATCCTCCAGCTTGGGTAGCGGGCGGATGGGCTTTGGGTG
>SLOV01000283.1 GCA_007132345.1 Kiritimatiellia bacterium | reverse complement strand
GGATTCGAAGGGCTTCAACTTCGTAACGTCTTCGTGGACTCGACCCTATGCGACAGCATCGAGTTCGTGGGCGGCGATTTGGACGGCAACGGCCACCTCGATTTTGGCGAAGAATTCACGAACCAGTGCACCATTGTGTTCTTTGAGTCTCAGAAGCTGCACGTCGTGGACGGAGCGGACCTCTATTTCCTCGGCCAGTTCGTCGGGACGGTCTTCGGAGAGGACTCCGCCGAAATTACCGTCATCGATTGCGAGGCCGGCTGCACCTATACCATCGGCTTCTGGAAGACACACCCCGACGCCTGGCCAGTCGACGAGATCACAATCGGTGAGAACGTCTACTCAAAGGAGGAGGCGCTCCGCATTCTCTGGCAGCCGGTGCGCGGCGACGCGAGCATCATTCTCGCCTACCAGTTTATCGCGGCCACACTCAACGTCGCCGCAGGCGCTTCGCCGGACGCCATTGCAGCGGAGTTGGCTGTCGCCGAGGCGCTGCTGGCCGCCGATCCACCCGGCAGCCGCCCGACAGGAGAGGCGCGGCACGAGGCCATCTCGCTCGCTGACAACCTGGATGCCTATAACAACGGCTGGACCGGCCCGGGCCACTGCGACTGACCCGGCCTGCCCCGCTGATCGCTTCCGCGAATGTCGAGCGATGCGCTAAAGACCGTCGCCCTGCCGCTTGCCCTCATGATCGTCATGTTCGGCATGGGGCTGAGCCTGACGGTGGCCGACTTCAAGCGGGTGATTCTGGCGCCGAAAGCGAAGTTGGTGGGCCTTGCGAATCAACTGTTGCTCTTGCCGTCGATTGCGTTCGGGCTTGTTGCGCTATTCGGACTTTCGGCCGAGCTGGCGGGGGTGAAGAAGGGGTCGGTCCGGGGTGAAGAAGGGGTCGGTCCGCACATCCTAACATCAGGGGATCATGGGGTCGCGCAGAAAGAGGGGGCGGGTCCCTGCATCTCTGCAGAGGTCGTACAAACGCCCAGCACTTAAATGACACGCCCAGGCGACGGAAACGCGGAAACCCCGGACACCACAGGCTATGGATGCGACCCAACGCGAAAGACGACAAATCCGTTGCAAATGGCCGCAGACGACGAATGACACCGGACCCGGAAACGCATAGAATCCCAGAACATCAGGCCAAACAGACAACCCGGCCAACGACGGCCTAGCGTACGACTTCGTCACCCGCTCCTTGCTGACGTTCGGCCGAAGAATTCCATGAAACCCGCTTGTGAATTTCGGAAGAAGTACGTACACTGTGCGTACGAGTGGAATTCGGTTTGAATGGGGCGAGGGGAAAAACCGAGCGAACAAGCGGAAACATAAGGTCTCCTTCGAGGAGGCCCAGACGGTGTTCCTTGACGAGAATGCGCTTCGGTTCTTCGACCCGGATCATTCGGACGACGAGGATGGGTTCTTGATGCTTGGGATGAGCTTCTCGTTGCGCATTCTCGTTGTATGCCATTGTTACAGGGGCGGTTTGTCTCTTTCCGGTTCAAGACATCCCAGAAGCGCTGGCCCCCGGGTCGGTCCGGTCCCAAACTTGATGTCCGCCCCCACTTGTGCTAGCGTCCAACCATGGAGGTGAGACGAGACGGGGCGCAACGCCCTTTCATCATCCGGCTGCTCGCGCTGACCTTATTCGCAATGCCGGGTGTGACGCTGGCGAAGAACTTCGTTCCCGCCGCCGATCCGGTGACACTGAATGCAAGTGCAGGCTACGTGCAACTGTGGGATGTCACCCACGGCGATCTCAACGGAAACGGATTCACGGATCTGATCGGCGTCTATGGCGAGGGGCAAGTGGTGTGGTTCCCTGGCAGCAATGCCGAAATTCCGCCGTTTATCATCCGGTTGATCGACGATGTGGGACACGCGCTGACGCGCGTGCGCGCGGCTGACTTTAACCATAACGGCAACCTCGATCTGGTGGTAGGCGGGAGAAGATCCGAAGATAATACGACCTACATCTACTATTACGAGAATGACGGTGCAAACCCGCCCTCCTTCACCAGGAGCATCATCCACCAGAAAGCGGATACGCAGAGGCTGAACGATTTGGCGATCGGCGATCTCAACGGGAACAACAGCCTCGATGTCGTGGTGGCCTACCAGAATTTCTTTGATAACATGCACGACATCCTTTTCAGCGACGGCGGATCGCCCCCGCAGTGGACCACCCAATCGGTCGATTTCCTTTCCGTAGGTTTGCGTGACCTCGAGATCGCCGACCTGAACGGGAACGGACACCTCGACGTGATTGCCAAAGACAATAATCGCGTCCTTTGGGCCCCGAATCCCGGCGGCACCTCACCTGTCTTCACCGTTTCAGCCCTTCTTACGGCACTGCCAGGAAACGACATCAAGGTGGCCGATATCAATGGGGATGGGCACCTGGACCTGGTGGTATCGAATGAACTGAAAGAGTGGATCCGCTGGTATGAAAACGACGGCGACGCCAGCCCGGACTTCACCCTGCGGCATCAGATTGACACCCCCAATCGCCCATGGTCGCTCGATGTGGTGGACGTGAATGGAAACGGCAGCATGGACATCGTGGCCGGGCTGCTCTCGCAGCAACTCAAGGTCTATCTGAATGACGGCAGTATAACGCCGACCTTCATCACCAACTCCTATCCCACCCGCTTCACCCCGCGCGAACTGGGGCATGGGGATTTGAACGGAGATGGGGCTGTGGACCTTTATCACACCTCACTAAACTCTGTCCTGGGGTATGACACGCCGGAATGGTTCCGAAACAGCAGTACGACCTCAGGCGTCTTCACCGCACACGCAGCCTCCGCCGGACTGCCGGTCCTGAGCACCTTCGCCATCGGTGATCTCACCGGGGACGGGTTCGATGACGTTGTGTCGGGCTCCCTGCAGGATTCACGGGTCGCCTGGTATCCCGCCCTGACCACCAACGGTACCGCCTTTGGCATCGAAACGGTGACCACCAACGTCGGGAGCCCGACCGCCCTGCTGGTTACCGACCTGAACGGAGACGGCAATCCTGACCTCGTGGTGGGCACCGGGAACAACCGCATCGTTTGGTTCGAGGGCGACGGCAACAATCCGCCCACCTTCGGCCCCGCCCGGGAAATCTACGCCGGCACCATCAATATCGGGGAAATCGCCGCCGCCGATCTCAATAACAACGGGAACCTCGACCTCGTATTCGCCCGAAGCTTCGGTATCTTCTTCATGGAGAACCTCGGTGGCAACCCGCCCACATTTACCACCAACCTGCTCGGGAACACCATCTTCCCCGGCGCCATCCAATTCGCCGATTTCAACGGGAACGGGCATCTGGACATCCTCTACGCCTCCGGGACGAACGTGATCTGGAATATCAACCACGGCGCCACACCCCTCGCCTTTACCCCCCGCACCGATATCAGTGCCGCCAATAACATCCAGGCCCTGACCGCCGTCGACATGAATGGCAACGCGCTCCTCGACCTCGCGGTGTTCGAAGGCGGGCAACCCGTCTGGTACGAAAACGACGGCGGCGACCCGCCCTCCTACACCCGGCACGTTATCGACGAAGCCCCCCGCCCGGCGCAGAGATACCGGATCGTCGATATCGATGGCGACGGACGGGTCGAGTTTCTGGCGCTGGATATTGCCGCTAACGAGCCCTCTCCCATGCTACATATTTACGAACAAACCACCAACGCCTTCAGCTACCGCGCCATGTCCTATCCGCTGAGCCGGGAAGCAACCTCGTTCACACGCATGGAAGCAGCCGATCTCAACCGGGACGGCTACCTCGATCTCGTCATCGGCACCGTCAACCCGTCCAAACTTTACTATCTGAGCAACGTCGGCGAGGTCTTCGGCCTATTGGCCACGGATATTGCGCCCTCGGCCATACTTGAGGGCAGCCCGCAGCAACCGGTGCTCGCCATCCAGGCCATCCACGGCGGCCTTCCCACCGATCCCGCCCTGACGTGGAGCAGCCTCGACCTGCGACTCTCCGGATTAGACGAACAAGCACTGACTGATGCCGAGGCAGAGGCCCTGCTCAAACAGCTCCGCCTCTACCTCGACGACGGATCCGGTGTGTTCGAATCCGCGGTCGATACCGTGTTGCACAACACCAACACCTTCACCCTCACCGACGGCGTCCTTACCGTCCAGATTCCAGACGGGACCGTCCCCGGAGCCGGGCATGCGCTGTACTTCGTGACCCTCGCCCTCACCGACGATGCTTCGGAGCAGACGCCCAACGCGATCCGGACGGGCGTTCCAGAGACATTTGCTCCCATGGTCATGAACGCCACGAACGGCAGTCCCGTGTCCGCAACGCTCATCCCTGCGACTTCTCGCCCCGTGTACGCCATTTCTACCACCTCCGATGCCGACGGCGACGGAATTCCCGATCTCTGGGAGCTCACCCATTTCAATTCCCATACCGGCGCGGTCGCCAACGTCGACAGCGATGGCGACGGCTACACCAACCTCCAGGAATATATTGCCGACACCGATCCCAACGACCCTCTGTCCTTCCTTCGGATCCAGGAATGGTTTCGAGGTGGAACGCTGATGATATCCTTCGCCGGTTCCACCGGCCGTCTGTACCAGGTCATTGGCACCACAAATCTCGTGACCGGCGATTGGGATACCATCCCGAGCCAGCCCCTCATCCCCGGTTCCCCCGGCATGACCATCCCGGTTCAGGACGGTAGCCCCGCATACCTGCGCCTCGAAGTCTCTCTGCCCTGAACCCTATTCCCCAAACCGGTATGGGGATGCATACGGGGCATATGGGGTCACATCTCCAGTCGCTGTTGAAAGTAATGCTCACAATATTGGGTGCGTTTGTGTCCGACAAAATATTGAATGTAGAGTGCGGCCCGCCCGATCTGTCGTTTTGTGAAGTCCGACTATTTGACGTGATTCCCGAGTCCGCTCACCCCTAACGTCCGCCAGGACGATGGTTACGCTGACGGGCAAGTGGGGGAGGCTTGAGTGGGGGGGGGGCGTGATTTGGCGGCTACGGGTACTGCCGATGCAAACGCTACTACCCAGACAGCGCGTGTCGGCTTATGGCTCGCAACCGCCGTCTTCTATTGGGTAGACTGCGAGTCGAAAAAGATGTTGGTTCTGATTACTGGCTGATGCTGGGGGAGTCCCTGGCGGCAAACGTGACGGGTGGATCCAGGGGCGAACAACCGCATGGAGTACGACTGCGTCGCCCGGTCAGGCCGACCGGTAGACAAGATTGCACCGAAGGGATTCATCTGTCATTTATGCCTGCGGTAAGACGCGCTTCGGCGGTTCAGTGCCACGTGGCCGGACCGTCTTGCAGCCGGGCCAACAGCCCTGACGCGTAGGATGGTACAACAAGGACAAGCGATGAAGAGCAGGAATCTCAACTGGCGACGGACGTGCGTATGGGTATCGACGCTTATGCTTTGCGGAACAACGGCGGTGCTTGCGGTGGAGACCCCGAAGGATCGGCCGCACATGCCGGCGATCAACGTGGAAATCTTCCCGAAGAACGTCACCGTTTGCGAGGGCGAAGCCGTGACGTTCACCTTCGTGACACGGATGATCGGTGGTTTCGAAGGGCTTCAACTTCGGAACGTCTTCGTGGACTCGACCCTATGCGACAGCATCGAGTTCGTGGGCGGCGATTTGAACGAGAACGGCTTTCTGGACTTCGGCGAGGAGTTCACGAACCAATGCACCATCCTTAAGGCGGGGACCGGTCCGGGCCACTGCGACTGACGCGGCCTGCCCGGTTGATCGCTTCCACGTATGTCCAGCGAGGCGCTAAAGACCGTCGCCCTGCCGCTTGCCCTCATGATTGTCATGTTCGGCATGGGGCTGAGCCTGACGGTGGCCGACTTCAAGCGGGTGATCCTGGCGCCGAAAGCGAAGTTGGTGGGCCTTGCAAATCAACTGTTGCTCTTGCCGTCGATTGCGTTCGGGCTTGTTGCGCTGTTCGGACTTTCGGCCGAGCTGGCGGTGGGCCTGATGCTCATCGCGGCCTGTCCGGGCGGGCCTACATCGAACCTGATCACCCACCTTGCCAGAGGCGACACGGCGCTCTCGGTCACCCTCACGGCCGTGGCCAGCGTGATTACGGTGTTCACGATTCCCCTGATCGTGGGGGCGTCCATGGGTCATTTTCTTGGAGACGCCGAGGCCGCCATCCAGCTTCCGTTCGGGAAGACGGTCTTTCAGCTCATGCTCGTGAGCATCATTCCCATCTCGGTCGGCATGGCGGTTCGTGTTGCGCGGCAAAACTTGGCGGTCCGCATGGGCAAGCCGGTGAACGTGCTTTCGATCCTCTTTCTTGCGCTCATCATTCTGGCCGCAGTGATGCAGGAAGAGGATCTGGCCGCCCAGTTCGCCGAAGCCGGCTGGGCCGTGCTGTCGCTGAACCTTCTCACCATGGCGCTCGGGTACGGCATGGCCGCACTCTGGCGGCTGCCCTTGCCGCAGCGCATCTCGATTTCCATCGAGTCCGGGATTCAGAATGGGACGTTGGCGCTGGCCATTGCGCTGGGGATTCTGAACAGCGCTCGCATTGCGGTGCCGGCCGTGGTCTACAGCCTGCTCATGTTCGGCAGCGGCGCCTTTATGATTTTACGCTACGGACGAAGGGAGATGGAGGCAGCGGTGCCCGCACCGAACTGAACGCGTCGGGTCAGTTGCCCAGGCAGACACCCATCGCACAAAACCTCGTCACGAGAATTCCTGATCCAGTTCGGTTTGCGCAATGTGATTCGAGTAGTTGCTGATCGTCTTGAGTGCGGCCAGCACGATCAGATCGAGCAGATGCGCCTTTTCGTAGCCGGCATCGAAGAAGGCGTTTTGAGCGTTCTCTTCAATCCAGCCGCGCTTTTCGACCAGGAGCCGGGCAGTTCGACTCAATGCGGCAAGCTTCGCGTCCTCGGGGTCGCGCCCTTCCTGAAGGGCCTGCACGACATCGGCGGGCACGTTTTTCATGCCGGCGACCTTGGCATGGGCCGAAACGCAGTAGTTGCATCCGTTTTCCCTGCTGATCGCCAGAATGGCCACCTGCTGTTCTTGCGGGCTCAATGCGGACTTCTCTTCCAGCAGGCCGTTGACCGTCGCGTAGGCCGCTACGGCCAAAGGCGATTCCGCGAGCACTCCGATCATATTGGGTATAAACCCGAAGGCCTGTTCCACCTGTTCCAATACTGGTTTCGACGCGTCCGGGGCAGACTCCCTGGTGTGAACGGCGAATGTGTTGGCGGTACCTGTGCTCATCTGACTTCTCCTGTGCTCAATGTTCTTGTTGACTCGAATGGTTCTTCTGAAACCCAATCCAACATGTTCGACGGTCTACCCGTCTGACGAGCAGAACGATTCCGATCGGCAAGACCACAAGGACGATACATGCCGCGCAATGTTTATCGTATCTGCTTCAAAAGCATTTTGGGACAGGTTCTACAGACAGTAGGAGATATCTGCAGGCAGAATATTCCAGGCTTTTGTGCAGATGGTGGCCGCAGGGTGCGAAGCCGACTACCATGACACCATGCATGGGCTTGACAGGCGTGCCGCTCCGCATGCTCATCGTCACGCTCTTAAGCCGTCGTGACATCGCCTTTCGAACTGAACTTTTGAACTTGAGCATGGGATCACACTTCGATAAGTGTGATCCCATGAGCGAAACTCTTCAGCCGACGCTGTGGCGCACCTGTCGAGCCCTGGCAAGTCACCAACGCCTACGATTGTTGGAGGTGCTCTACAAGAATGGGGAAATGACGGTAACGCAGGTCGCCCGCAAAGCGGGACGTACCTTGAGCGCTGTGAGCGAGAATCTGCGCGCGCTAAACGCTCGCGGGCTGCTCAAAGTCCGGCGACGAGGGCGGTATGTCTACTATCGTATAGGCGCCGATGCCTCTGTCCCGGGCGCCGCCGAACTATTGCGCGCCGTAATGACCGTGCTGCACTCCCGCCGGGACGGACGCAGCTTTTGCTTTAAGGCATTGACCGGGCTTACCCATTATCGGCGACACACGCTTCTCTATGTATTACATCAACGAGCCCATGCTTTCACCGATCTCAGTCGTGACGCCAAAATTCCTGGCCCGGCATTGAAGCGACACCTGCGCAAGTTGCGCGACAGGGACTTGATCGAATTCAAGAATGGGGCCTATCGGCTGGCCAAATCCAGAGACCCTCTTCGTAACGCTTTGCTGAAACTGTCATCAAGCCCGCCCTGAGCGGGATCACACTTATCGAAGTGTGATCTCAGCATTGATGGGGCGTGGAGAGGCACAGCAAAAAGAATAGGAGAACAAATTCGTTTCGGTCGTGGAGTGCGTATCCAGTCCACCCACGACACCGATGCCTCGCCCGTGTTGTCGGAATCGTTCATGATCGCGATGCGCGCTTGGCGGGGCGGCTCTTCACCGAACACGCGACGATAATCCTCCAGGATATGCACAGATTCCTCGACCCATTCGCCGACCTGTGCGGTCCCGCGTCGCAGGGGGATCATGCGCGCACGGTCGGTGAACGGGTTGGGGTACACCTTCGGCGCGTCCTCTGCGCTGGCCCAGACATAGTTCAACGTGCTGTGTGGCGGGTATTCCCCGTAGAGGAGGCGAGCGGCGCGGTATTGTATGCGTTGCCTTAATGAGGCTCGGTCGGGATCGTACTCGAACAGGACATAGATGCGAATCGGATAGTCGTCGCCCTCCTTCGAGAGTACATCGGTGTTCGTATAGATGTTGGCCACCTTCCACCGCCACGACAACTCGGGATACTCGTACACGTCAATGGTGGCCTTGCTCACCAGACCGGAAGCGGAAGCCTCGCTTTCGGCCCTTAAAACGGATGCGCCGTCTTTTTCCTCAATACGATACTGGCTATGCTGCTCGACCTTAGGAAAGGTCAGCGGTTCCCACGCGTCGAGGCGTTCGAATTCCTCGTGGAAAACCTCGCCCGCGAACGCAGGTGTCACCGCAAATAGCAAGACGGCGCAGATGAGGTTCTTGGTTATCATATCCATGCTGCGGCGGGGCGGGGCGGGAACCAACACAGCCCCTGGGCGGGCAGGTCCAGTGCGGCTATGAATTCGCTCGACGCATTCTGAAGCGCGATCAGCCCGGTCAATACCACCAGCGCATCATCATCGCAATGCGGCCGAAGGCGCTCGAAGAGGGCGTCGTCCACTTCCCGGTCACTGAACGTCATCACAGCCCGTTCCTTTTCATCTCCCCACGAGAACGCCGGATCATCGCCGTGTGTCGGGATAAAGTCCTGTCCGAACCAGTCGAAGATGGCGGACAGATACACGGTTCGGTTTTCATCATCGATTCGGAACTTGTCGGGTTGAGCGAGAAGTTGCTGCGCCTGGTCGTCGTTCCGAACGCGCGCCGCATTAGCGCTTGCGGTGGTGATCATGATAGTGCTGCGCATGATGGGCGTGTCGATGATGACGTCGATGATGACGTCGGTGAAAACCATGTCGGTGAGAGTGGTGTCCATGGAAGAAGTAAGGATGGCGATGTACACGTGCGCGTCGGTACTTCGTGCCGCTCGCCAGCATCGCGTCGATCACCGATTCACTGGTGCCGGCCGCCTTCAGTCGCTCGACATCTGCCGAGCGCAATTCGTACACGGCCCAGCTCGCGTTCAAGTTGCGTACGATGACTTCTTCGGGAACGTTCTTCTCTTGCAGAGCGACGATTTCGTCCACGGTCAACGCGCGTCCGCGTAAGATTTTATGCTCAATAGCCTCATCCGCGCCGAACTCCGCGACCTGCATGGCGTCCTGCTGAAACGCCGTGCTCGCGCAGCCGACGCTCAAGACGACCAACATGATGCCTATCCAACGAAGCGCGTTCATGTAAGTGGGAGCCCGGGACAGAGCGGATTATTCCCGCACGCTTTCGGCTGAGTTACGCGTCGGACGATGAGGATGAGGGTCGGCGGCCCAGCAGTTCGTCCCGCAAGGCCTTTACCTTCGCACGACATGCAAGCACGTGCGCGCCGGTTTCACCCGCGCCTTTCATGAGGCGCAGCAACGTTTTGTCGGCGTTTGTCCGCGAATGTCGAGCGATGCACTAAAGACCGTCGCCCTGCCGCTTGCCTTTGACCAGGGTTAGTCGCCCAGGCAGACACCAATCTGGCGCGCGGTTGTGACCCAGGGATGATCGACCGGCACGAGTTTCTTCTTCCCTGCAACTTTCTCCAACCGGACCAGCTCTGTCGTGTCGCCTCGTGCGGCGACCATGTGACCGTAGGTCCCCTCGGACAGCGCCTCCGCGCAGGCGGTGCCCAGTCGCGTGGCCAATAGACGGTCGGCGGCGCTGGGGGTGCCGCCCCGCTGCAAGTGCCCGAGAATGGTCAGCCGCGATTCGAGGCCCGTGATCCTCTCGAGTTCGTTCGTAAGTTCCACTGTATGGCTGACATGCGCGTGGTGAAAGTCTTCCAACTTTGCGGAGGCCGCCTGCTTTTCCGTTTTGTTCTTCGCTTTCTCTTTGGCGACCGCCAATTTTTGCACGGTCTCCGCCTGGCGCTTCGACATGGCGCCTTCGGCGACGACCACAATGCTGTAGGTCTTGCCGGCGCGGGTTCGCCTGCGGACGGCACTGGCCACGTTTTCCAGGTCGTACGGAATCTCCGGCACCAGAATCGCTTCCGCCCCGCCCGCCAATCCCGCCGCGAGGGCCAGCCAACCGGCGCGATGCCCCATCACCTCGACGACGATGATGCGGCCATGACTCATGGCGGTGCTGTGCAGGCGGTCGATGGCTTCCGTGGCGATGCCGACCGCTGTGTCGAATCCGAAACTGACATCGGTCAGGGCCACGTCGTTATCGATCGTTTTCGGGAGCGTCATAATGCGAAGCCCCGCCTTTTGAAGGCGCATGGCATTCTTCTGTGTGCCGCCGCCCCCGATGCAGACCAGCCCATCGAGATGGTGTTTGCGGTAGGTCTCGACAATGGCGTCGGTCATGTCCCGTACGCTGTCGCCGATCGGCATGCTGTGCGGCTTATCCCGGCTGGTACCGAGAATGGTGCCGCCGTCGGTGAGAATGCCCGAGAGCATTTTCGAGTCGAGTTCCAGGGTTCGGTTCTGGACCAGACCACGGAACCCGTCGAGGAACCCGACGAACGTCATACCGTATGAGTCCTGGCCTGCGCGACAGACGCCGCGAATGGCCGCATTCAGGCCGGGACAATCGCCGCCACTCGTCAATATGCCGATTCGTTTGCTCATGACGGTAGTACGCAGGGAAACCGGGTACAGGATCAATCCTGAAATGCCGGTCTATGGAGAGATCGGTGGTCGAGCATGGGGGAGCCAATGTTTCCGTCTCGGAATCGTCACGCGCGCATCTCGCAAAGTTGGAGGATGGGCCACGCCGGTGGCGTGGCAGGCATGTGCGAAGCACTGCCCGTCCCCCGAAGCCTATAAGCCAACTGTGCGCTGCTGGACGGCCTAGTAGACCGTCCCACACCAGCAGGTGCGCACTCTGTCGCAGCCAGATGAGAAACGAATATGGCCCTAGGCAGTTCAGAACCGAATACATGGCTCGACGCCCGGGATACATCATGAAATAACAGATTGGCGAAGCCATGAACGGATATGAGGAGAGATAAAAGCATGAGCAGCGACAGCGAATCGGTTCAGGCCGAGGTGGACCACTTCATGAAGGGTCTTATTCGACGGAACCCCGGAGAGCCGGAGTTCCATCAGGCAGTGCGGGACGTGGTCGAGTCACTCATGCCGGTCGTTCTTGATAACGAGCGCTACCGGCAGGAGGAGATCCTGGAACGGATGACCGAACCGGACCGCGTCGTCATCTTCCGCGTCACATGGGAAGATGACCAGGGACGCTTCCGGGCGAACCGCGCCTCGCGGGTCCAGTTCAATAACGCGATCGGACCCTACAAAGGGGGCTTACGCTTCCATCCCAGCGTCACCTTGAGTGTGCTCAAGTTTCTCGGCTTTGAGCAGGTCTTCAAGAACAGTCTGACCGGCCTTCCGATGGGCGGCGCGAAGGGCGGTGCGAACTTCAATCCCAAGGGCAAGAGCGACCATGAGGTGATGCGCTTCTGCCATTCGCTGATGATCGAACTGCACCGGCACATCGGCGAGGACACAGACGTGCCGGCCGGCGACATTGGCGTGGGCGCGCGTGAGATCGGATATATGTTTGGTCAGTACAAGCGCCTCGAAAACCGCGTGACCGGCATGCTGACAGGCAAGGGCCTCGCTTTCGGCGGCAGCCATGTGCGAACCGAGGCAACCGGCTACGGATGCGTCTATTTCGCCCGCCACATGCTGGGGGAACAGGGCGAATCGCTTGAAGACAAACGCGTGGCGATTTCCGGTTCAGGAAACGTGGCCCTCTACGCCGCGCAGAAGCTGATCGAGTACGGGGCGAAGGTGGTGACGCTCTCCGATTCGTCCGGCTTCATTCATGCGCCGGATGGCCTCACGCCGGAGCAGTGGGACTTCGTGCGCGAAGTGAAGGAAAAGCGGCGTGGGCGTGTTTCCGAACTGGCCGACAAGTTCAAGGAGATCGAATACCACGACGGGCAACGGCCCTGGCGCGTTCCGTGCGACATTGCGATGCCCTGCGCGACGCAGAACGAGATCGAGAAGGAAGATGCCGAAGCGCTGGTCAAGAATGGGGTGCGGGCCGTTTGTGAGGGCGCGAATATGCCCACCAACACGGAGGGCGTGCAGGTCTTTCAGAAGGCCGGTATTCTCTTTGCACCCGGCAAGGCCGCGAATGCCGGAGGCGTGGCCGTCTCCGGTCTGGAACAAAGCCAGAATTCCCTGCGTCTGTCGTGGAGCGCCGAAGAGGTAGACGAAAAGCTCCAGGGCATTATGAAAAGAATCCATGCCCAATGCGTCGAGCATGGTAGGAAAGGGGATCGGATCGATTATGTAAACGGCGCGAACGTCGGCGGCTTCATACGCGTAGCGGAGGCCATGTGCGCTTACGGGGCGGTGTGAAGAATGGGTCAGGGTTCAGGAGTGAGGCTTATGAAAGCTTCTGACTTGTTTATACAATGTCTGGAAAGTGAGGGCGTGGAGTATGTCTTCGGCGTGCCCGGAGAGGAGAATCTTGATTTCCTGGATTCCTTGTCGCGGTCCTCCATCAAACTGATTCTCACCCGGCACGAACAGGCGGCGGGCTTCATGGCGGCGACCTATGGACGGTTGACCGGCAAGGCGGGCGTATGCCTTTCCACGCTGGGGCCGGGCGCGACGAACCTGGTTACGTCGGCGGCCTACGCGCAGCTCGGGGCCATGCCGGTGGTCATGCTGACGGGCCAGAAACCCATCAAGACCAGCAAGCAGGGGCAATTCCAGATCATCGACGTGGTCGACATGATGGGGCCCATCACCAAATACACAAAGCAAATCGTCAGCGGAAGCGCCATTCCGTCGCGTGTACGCGAAGCGTTTCGCGTGGCCGAGGAAGAGCGGCCGGGCGCCACGCATCTTGAGCTACCCGAAGATATCGCGCACGAGGAGGTGAACGCGCAACCCATCCCGGCCAGTCTCGTGCGGCGGCCGGTCACGGAAATCAAAGCTATTCGCCATGCGCTGGATCTGTTGCATAAGGCGCGGCGCCCGTTACTGGTGATCGGTGCGGGGGCGAACCGGAAGTTGACCGCCAAGATGTTGCGCGCGTTCGTGGATAAACAAGGCATTCCTTTCATCAGCACGCAGATGGGCAAAGGTGTGATCGACGAACATCACCCGTTGTTCCTGGGCAATGCCGCCGTATCCGACAATGATTTTCCACACCGCGCGATACAGCAGTCGGATCTGATTCTGAATATCGGCCACGACGCGGTGGAAAAGCCGCCCTTTATCATGTCCGCGGGCGAACGGAAGGTGATTCACATCAATTTCGCCGCCGCGCAGGTGGATCCCGTGTACTTCCCGCAGGTTGAACTCGTCGGCGATATCGCCAACAGTGTCTGGCAATTGAATCAGCAACTGGAACCTCAAGCCCACTGGGACTTCAGTGCCATGCTGAAGGTGCGGGACGCACTCAATACAGACATGGAGCGGGGCTATGACAACGATTCATTTCCTGTCACTCCCCAGCGTCTGGCCCACGATGTGCGGAAGGTCATGCCCAACGACGGCATCATTGCGCTCGATAACGGCATTTATAAAATTTGGTTCGCGCGCAATTACCGCGCCTATTGCCCCAACACAGTGCTGCTGGACAACGCCCTGGCCTCCATGGGAGCCGGTTTACCATCGGCAATGGCGGCAAAGTTGGTCTCTCCCGAAAAGAAGGTCATGGCCATTTGTGGCGACGGCGGGTTTATGATGAATTCGCAGGAAATCGAGACCGCCGTGCGGCTCGGCCTGGATCTCGTGGTGCTGATTCTGAACGACTCCGCCTACGGCATGATTCAATGGAAGCAACAAGCGATGGGCTTGAAGAACTATGGGCTCGAGTTCGGCAATCCGGACTTCGTCAAATATGCGGAAAGTTACGGCGCAACGGGCCATCGATTGGAGAAGACGGAAGCGCTGATTGCGCTGCTCAAGCAATGTCTGGACGCCAAGGGTGTGCACCTGATTGACGTGCCCGTGGATTATTCCCAAAATGACCGCCTGCTCAACAAGGAAATCCCAGAACGCAGCCGGACATTGGAGCTGTAGGCCGTACGCGTCTGTCGGCGCGTGCGGTATGCTGCGAGCCATGACCCTGCGGACATAGTGTGGAATCGTGAAAGCCTTCGACTGAGTGAAAGGAGCCCGACATGCTGGAAGAACACTATCCTTATTATCTCGCGAACAAACCTGTACAAGCCAACAGCGATCTTGAGGTGACGGACAAATATTCTGGCGAGGTAGCGACGCGCGTGGCGCTGGCGGACGCGAAAGCGATTGACCAAGCCATCGGCGCCGCGGTCGAGGCTGCGCCCGCGTGCGGCGCCATGCCGCCCTATGAGCGGCAGCAGGTGTTGCAGCATTGCGTGGCCCGGTTTGAGGCGCGGCAGGACGAGTTGGCCATGGCACTCTGCATCGAGGCGGGCAAGCCGATCAAGGACAGTCGCGGCGAGGTCACGCGATTGATCGATACCTTCCGCATTGCCGCCGAGGAGAGCGTTCGCATCCATGGCGAAGTCATGAACCTTGAAATCAGCCCGCGCGCGAAAGGGTATCGCGGCTTCACGCGACGGGTCCCAATCGGACCCTGCTCCTTCATTTCGCCCTTCAATTTCCCGCTTAATCTTGCGGCGCACAAGATCGCCCCCGCGCTGGCTGTGGGCTGTCCGTTCGTCTTGAAACCCGCGAGCCTTACGCCGGTCGGCGCATTGCTGATCGGCGAAGTGCTGGCGGAGACGGACCTGCCGGAAGGCGCTTTCTCGATTCTCCCCTGCCGGCGTGACGGGGCGGAGCTATTCACGGTCGATGAACGGCTGAAGCTCCTGAGCTTCACCGGCTCGCCCGATGTTGGCTGGAAGCTGAAGCAGCAGGCGGGAAAGAAGAAGGTGGTCCTCGAACTGGGGGGGAATGCCGCCTGCGTGGTGGATGCCGATACCGACCTGGAGGACGCCGTTCGCCGCCTGATTGTGGGTGCTTTCTATCAATCGGGACAGAGTTGCATTGGCGTGCAGCGCATCATCGCGCACGAGGCGATTTATGATGAACTCCGCGAGCGGCTGGTGACGGCTACAAAGGAACTGAAGAGCGGCGACCCGAAGGACGAAGAGACCTTCATCGGCCCCATGATCTCGGAAAAGGAAGCGATCCGACTGGAAGAGTGGATTCACGACGCGGTGAAGGCGGGCGGCAAGCTGCTCTGCGGTGGAACCCGGGACGGCGCTATTCTTGCGGCGACGCTGCTGGAAGATGTTCCGAAGGATCAGCCCGTTTGTGCGGAAGAGGCCTTCGGCCCCGTGGCGGTATTGAGTTCGTTTAACGACTTTTCAAAGGCGCTCGATGCGGTCAACGACAGCGTCTTCGGCTTGCAGGCCGGGGTCTTCACCCGTGACATCTATCATATACTTCAGGCATGGGACCGGCTGGATGTCGGCGGCGTCATCGTCGGCGACGTTCCTTCCTGGCGCGTCGACCACATGCCCTACGGCGGCGTGAAGGAGAGTGGCCTGGGCCGCGAGGGCGTGCGCTATGCGATGGAGGACATGACCGAGATTCGCAACCTCGTCATTCGCACTCCGTGAGCGATCCGGGAATATCGCGCGTCAATGTTTCGATCAATGTGCGGTGCTGGGGAAAGCGTGCGAGCAGTTGCGCGCGATCCGCCATTTCGAAGTCCGCAAAGTCGAAGCCGGGCGCGACGGTGCAGCCGCATAGCGCGAAGACGCCGCCTTCGATGCAGCGCGCCCCGAACCAGACGCCTGCGGGAACTACGGCCTGCGGGAGAACGCTTTCGCCGCTCCGTCCCAGCCGCCAGTGCAAATGGTTGCCGTCATCGTCGATGCCGTGGATGTCGAGCGGGTCCCCATCGTAGAAATGCCAGACCTCGTCGGACCGAATGCGGTGCAACGCCGAGAACTGGCCGGCCTCCAGCAGATAATAGATGGCCGTCGAGGCGGCTCTGGGCCCGGAGAAGCGGGCGGGCAGGCCTTCAACGGGCAGCAGATCGGTGGCGCGATACGTCTCGCGATACCATCCGCCTTCCGGGTGGGCTTGCAGGCCGAGGCGTTCGATCCAGGAGTCAACCATGGCGATCCTGAGGGTGCTTCAACTCGGCCAGAGCATCACGGCGACAAACGCGGCCCACAAACCCCAGAGCACAATGCAGCTTGCACCAAAAGTGCGGAAGCGGTTTATGAGGCTCTCGCCCTTGACGTGTACGTAGGAATGCATGCAACGCAATCCGACATAGAGCCACGCCCCGATCAGGAAGAAGAGATTGACGCGTTCGAAGATGCAGAGGAACGCGGCAAGGGCATAGAAGGCGGTCGGATACTCGAACAGGTTGGACACGTTCCTGGCCGCCAACTGGACCGGCATCGGCAGTTCCCCGCTTTCGAACACCAGAAACTGTTGAGCGCGAACCGAGCGGGAGCGTACCGCCGCCAGATTCATGCGCCCGGATCGAACCGTCATGATTGCAGTCAATAAGACCAGCGCTGCAACCGGATACACCATTGCCTCTTCCATCGTGCCGCCCTCCTTTTGCCCAATGCACATCTAGCATGCGGCATGCGGGATTCGTTCGACAAGCGGCAACTGGCGCTGATCGATGCGTGGCATCAGCGGGTCAGCCAGGAGCGCCGTTCGGGTTCGGGCATCCGCTCGATCGCATAACGAAGCATGGTGCGCGGCATTTCGCGGGAATGCTTGGTCAGAAAAGCACGGGCCGCCGCGCCGTCACGCTTTTCCACTTCGCGCAGCATCCAGCCGGTCGCTTTGTGCATCAGATCTTCCGGGTCCGTCAGCAGGTGTTCGGCAAGTTCCAGCGTGGTGGAACAATCGCCGCGCCGGATGAAATGGAAGGTGGCAAGGACCGCGATGCGGCGCTTCCACAGGTTGCGTGAACGGACCAGACGAAAGAGGGGGCTTCGGTCGCGCGTGAAGAGATGCGCCCCCACCACATGTTCGGAGGAGAGATCGACCAGGTCCCAGTTATTGATCCGGGCCGCATGGCTGAGGTAGGCCCGATAGACCGCCGTTCTCTCCCTGTCCGTCCGGGCAGCGCGGTAGATCGAGATGAGCAGCAGCAGGGCTACGAGGCGAACTTCGTGCCAGGGCGATTGGAGTAGGGCCACGGCGTCCTGCAAGGGGAGCGCTTTGTGTTCTCGCGCCACGCGGCGGAGTATCGGGACGCGAATGCCGAGGAAGCAGTCCCCCTCGCCATATTCGCCCGGCCCGGTCTTGAAGAAGCGCAGGGAATGCTGCGCGATTGCGGGGTCCGCCAGAGACTTGAGCTCATCTACGATGTGCTGCATGGCGCGCCTTGTCGATTTTTTATCAGGGTATTGACGACTCAAGAGGGGGCCTCCCGCAGGTTCTCTCATGATGGGCTTTCGACGCGACATTGCCGATGCTCCATGACAAAATTGAATATAGAACTGGATCACGGCAAGAAGGAACAGAGCAAAGCATGGCCAGTGAAGAAGAACTATTGATTGAAAGACTGCGCAAGATCGAGGCGCTGTTTGCACGCACCACGCACGCGGGCGAAAAGGCCGCGGCAGCCACGGCGCGGGAGCGTATTCGGGAGCGGCTCGACCTTATCGAGGAAAGCGAGCCGCCTATTGAGGTGCGCTTCAGCCTGCCGGACCCGTGGGCGCGCTCGCTCTTTCTGGCCCTTGTCCGCCGCTATGGCATCCATCCTTACAGATACCCAGGACAACGCCGTAGTTCCGTGATGATTCGTGTGGCCCGTTCCTTTCTGGAAGATACGCTCCAGCCGGAATTCCATGAACTTCACAGGACCCTCGCCAGCCACCTGCACGAAGTGACGCAGCGCATTATCTCCCAGGCGATCCACGCGGACCAGGGAGAGGCCGAGGAGCACGCGCAGAAGGAGTTGGGTTCCTGACGGGAGTACTGGGCCGGGCGCGGAGCGTTGACTTTCGCAGGCCGATCTCGCAGGGTTCGCCGGTGATTTCGGGAGGTCTATTATGATTCGAGCCAAAGTGATCGGCGCGGGAGGGTATGGCGGGGTTGGCATTACCGAGCTGCTGTTGCGGCATCCCGAGGTGGAACTGGTCTGTCTCGTGGCCCGCAATGATGTAGGCAAGCCGATGAGCGCGCTTTATCCGCATCTGGCCGGCTTTTGCGATCTGCCGATCCTGGCGCCGACCGATCCGCAGGCGGAGGTGGAGGCCGATGTTGTCTTCTTCGCCACCCCCGATCGCGTCTGCATGGCGGGCGCGGCGGCCGAGCTTGAGCGCGGCGCCAAAGTGATCGATTTCAGCGGCGATTTCCGTTTCCAGTCGGCGGCGAAGTATGCGGAATATGCGGCACGTATCGGGTTGGAGGGCAAACACCTCGCGCCGGAACTGCTGAGCGAGTGCGTGTATGGCCTGCCGGAAATTCTGCGGGGGGAAACGCTGTCGAAGAGCCGGTTGGTTGGCAACGCTGGCTGTTTCGCGGTGAGCTGCATTCTCGGGCTTGCGCCTGCAGCGAAGTACAAGCTGGTGAAGCTTTCGAGTATTATCTGCGATTGCAAGAGCGGCGTTTCCGGCGCGGGCAAGACGCCGAAGCCCAGCTTTCACTGGCCGGCGCGTTATGACCAGGTGAACGCCTATCGGCTGACCGGTCACCAGCATGTTTATGAAATCGAGGAGCAGTTATCGGAATTGGCCGGCGCCAAGGCCACAATCACCTTCACGCCACATGTCGTCCCAACTGCGAGGGGCATCCTGTCGACGCTTTATGCGGAGTTAAATGCAAAAGTAACGCCGAACAAGGTCATGGACGCCTATAAAGTTGCCTACAAGGACAGTCGCTTCGTTCGGCTCTTCGATCGGAGTGCGGAGATCGGCACCATGCAGGTGCGCGGCTCGAATTTCTGCAATCTCATCGTGGATGTCGATGAGCGCGCCGGGCGGTTGCGGGTTATCTCGCATATCGACAACCTCATGAAGGGCCAGGCCGGCAACGCGTTGCAAAATATGAACCGGCTGTTCGGCCTGCCGGAAACAATGGGCCTCGACTTCCCCGGCCAGTATCCGTGAGGGCGGTATGACGCTTTCCCTTTCAAGCTTCGGCCAGAAGCTGACGCGGAAATCGGGGATTCTCGCCCTGATGGACGATCTGGGCCACGCCATGGCAGGGCCGGGCGACATCTGCATGATGGGCGGGGGCAATCCGGCTCGCGTTCCCGCGGTGGAGGCGGTCTGGCGCAAGCAGATGGCCAAGTTGCTCGGGGATGGCGACCGCTTCGAACGAGTGCTTGTGAACTACGACACGCCGCAGGGTAACCTTGCGTTTATCGAAGCGCTGGTCGAATGCCTGAACCGGGAGTATGGCTGGGCCATCACCGCGCGCAACGTCGCGGTAACCAACGGCAGCCAGAACGCGTTCTTCTACCTCTTCAACCTCCTTGCCGGGCGGCAACCCGATGGATCGTGTCGAAGAATCCTGCTGCCGTTCTGCCCGGAGTATATCGGGTATGCAGATCAGGGTGTGGAGGAGGATCTCTTTGTTTCGTTCCGGCCCGAGATCGAGCTTTTGCCAGAGCGAAGGTTCAAGTACCACGTTGATTTCGACCACTTGACCGTGGAACAAGACGTGGCGGCCATCTGCGCGTCGCGCCCGACAAACCCGACTGGCAATGTGTTGACGAACGACGAGGTCGCTCGCCTCACGGCGTTGGCTCGTTCCCATGGCGTGCCGCTCATTCTGGACAACGCGTACGGGGCGCCCTTTCCTGGCATTCTGTTCTCCGAGGTGCAGCCCGCGTGGAGTGAGGATGTGGTACTGGTCCTGAGCCTTTCGAAGTTGGGATTGCCCGGCACCCGAACCGGTATCGTGATCGCGCGCGAGGAGATTGTGGAGGCGATCTCGGCGGCCAATTCGATCGTGAGTCTCGCCAACGGCAACATCGGTCAGGCGCTGGTGGCGCCCCTGCTGCGAGATGGGGAACTTCTCCGATTGAGCCGGGAGGCGGTACGCCCCTTTTACGAAGAGAAGTCGCGCCAGGCGCAGGAGTGGTTGGCAGAGGCCTTGGGGGACGATGTGGACTATCGCATTCACAAGAGTGAGGGGGCACTGTTTCTCTGGCTCTGGTTGCCCGGGCTGCCCATCACGTCGGCTGAATTGTACGAGCGGCTCAAGCAGCGCCGGGTGGTGGTGGTGCCGGGCGAGTATTTCTTCTTCGGCATGGCCGAACCCTGGGACCACACCCACCAGTGTCTGCGCCTGAACTACTCCCAGCCTGAAGAGGTGGTCCGCAAGGGGATTCGCATTCTTGCGGAAGAGATTCGCCGGGCGCACAGCGCCTGACGGCATTCTCACTTCTGACATGCGGGCGCCCAGCTCCTCGAATCCGCCTGGGATGGCGGGGCGAGTTATACAAGCCTGAGAGCACTCAGCCCAGTCATCCCGACCGAAGCGGAGGGATCTCCAACTCCATTCACCGCCCCCGCCAGCAACACGGCTGACGAATCAGTGCTCGCCGGGCAATGCGATCACTCCACTCCGCCTGCTTGACAAGCTCGGGAGCCCCGGTCAGGACGATAAAAGGTGTGTCCCTAATTTTGCTCTGTTCCCAATTACACTCCGACTTTGTAGTGCCCAAAGAATGGAGGTGCTGATCATCAATGACTTATGAGGCAAAGTGCGAAACATAAGCGATCTCTTCGCATCCGTGTTGGGGTGGAGGGGCGAGTTACACGAGCCCGTGAGATCGAAGTGAGAAAATAAATGGTGTCCCTAATATTGCTCGAAGTGAGAAAATAGATGGTCTGTCCCTAATATTGCTCGTGAGCTCGGGTAAATAGATGGGGGTAAATAGATGGTATGTCCCTAATTTTGATGGCGCGGTGTGGGGTGGCTTGCGATCCGCGTATGGGTGAGGTATTCTAAGTCGAAATAGATCATCTATGAATCAGAGGGCCGAAGATGAGCACACTGACGATTCATGCGCTGGAGCCGGAGGTGGAAAGAAGGATCCGGGCGAAAGCGACACGGGAGGGCAGAAGTCTGAACCGAACCCTGAAAGAACTCTTGGCGGAGAGCGTGGGTGTCAGGCCCGCATGCGGCGATAACACCGATCATCGCGCCGATTTTGCAGAATTCCAGGGGGTGTGGAACGCACAGGACGTACAGGAATTCGAGGAAGCAACCGCGGATCTCTCGAAGGTCGATCAGGCAGATTGGGAAAAATGACCGCGATCCTGCTCGATACCAATGCCATCGTTGCCCTCTTTAAAGGTGACGCGTCCATCCTGGAAATGGCGGCAAGGGCAGACTGTGTGTATGTCTCGGCGATCACCGTCGGTGAGTTGGAAGCCGGGTTCCGGGGCGGGAGCCGTTATGCCGAAAACCTGGCGATCCTGAATCGATTTCTGTCCAAGCCGACGGTTGCGGTTCTTCCTGTTGGACGGGAGACCGGCGAGTGCTTCGGACGCGTGAAGGATGCCTTGAGAAGAAAAGGAAGCCCCATTCCGATCAATGATGTCTGGTTGGCCGCGCAAAGCATGGAAACCGGGGCCGTGCTGGTGTCGTACGACCGCCACTTCGAGGCGGTGGCGGGTCTACGACTCTGGACCCGACCGCAGTAACCCGTATACGCCAACGGGCAGGGAGGGTGTTGCATGATGCCTGCGCCACGGGGGCGCGCTTTCTTCTTGCCGTGGGGAATAGGCTTTTGCGACGCTCCGTCCCTCGTATCAGGGTCCTACGACACCTTTTCTTATCAATGAGCAGTCAGGAGGTAATGCCATGGAGAGTACAACGCAAACCACCATTTCGAATGAAGTGGAAATCGTCGGAACCATCAAGAGCAAGGGCTCGGTGAGGATCGACGGCAAACTGGACGGTGAATTGCAGGTGACCGGCGACGCCACCGTCGGCAAAACCGCGGTCATCAAGGGGAATATTCAGGGAAACTCGGTCATCGTGGAAGGATCGATCAACGGAAACATCACGGCGCAGGACAAGATCGATATGAAATCGAGCGCGCGCGTGAATGGCGATATTCGCTCGAAGCGGCTGGCCGTGGAAGATGGTGTCACGTTCGTCGGTAAGTCCGAGGTGAACCCCTCCGGTGCGGCGATGCCCTCCGGCTCTCCCACGCCGTCCGCCTCCTCCTCGTCTCCTCCCCCGGCTGGCGACGCGAAGGGCGGCGACAAGCCCGGGATGCCACCCCGCAAATGATGCCTGAAAACCGCTCTGCAAAAGCCGCACGGCGGACCTGTACGTGAGGCTGGGTCGGTGGTGGGTCCGTCGTGCCCGCGCAGCGGCTGCGCTCTTCTGATGCACCGGGTGCATGGTGGCACGCGAGAAGGACATTATCGGTGGATTCGACGTCTTCAAGGCCGCCCAGCGGGCGGCTCGGGAGAAGACCGGTGCACCAAATCGCCCAGAAGAGTCCACTGGGGCTGCGCCCGAAGGCCAAGCAGCGGCCCCGAGGATCGGCAGCCATATCGGGCGAACGGTGCTTCCGACCAAGCACCACGTCATGTGTTACGAGTGCAGTTACGAATTTACCGTAACCGGCAAAGTTAAATCGACCTTCTGCCCGAAGTGCCGCACCAACCTCACCTTCCAGGATGTCTCGGTGGATGCCGAGCATGCCGGCGATTTGAAAACGGCCGGTACGATCCGGATCGGCCCGGAGGGCGTCGTGCGTGAAGGAGAGATCTTCGCCAACTTCATTGTGCTGGAGGGAGCGGTGGAAGGCGGGTCGCTCTTCGCGTTTCGCGAGTTGACCCTGGGGCCGGATGCCCGGTTCGACCTGGCATCCGTCCAGGCGCGCGACCTGAAGATTGCGGCGGGCGCTACATACCAGTTTGACGAATGCCGGTATCATCACATCGATGTGCATGGCGAACTGACGGCGCATGTGCAGGCGACCGGAACTGTTACGGTGCGCGCCAGTGGCTGCATTCGCGGCGAAGTCAACGGGGCGCATCTTGTGGTGGAGGAGGGGGGCGGACTCCTGGCGCAGTTGCACATCGACCCCGCGCTGGACTCGAGCAAGCCTTCTAAGCCTGTGGGGAAGCAACGCGCTCCGTGACCCGGAAGGCATGATGACGAATGAATCTCAACGCGCCTGGCAAGATCTGGCCGGGCGGTGCGATCGCCATCTGCATGTGGTCGGCGTGGCGGGCGTCGGGATGAGCGCCATCGCTCAGGCGCTGTTGAACGACGGCTGCCGGGTCACCGGTTCGGATCGGTATCTGGATGCCGGAGACCGTCTCGAAGTGCTGGATCGTCTGGAGCGCGCGGGTTGCAGGCTTGTGCCGCAGGACGGCAGCGCGATCTCGGCGGAAACCACCGCCGTGGTGGTGAGCACGGCCATTGAGGCGGGCAATCCGGATCTCGAAGCTGCGGCCCGCTTCGGCGTTCCAGTGGTGCACCGCGCGGCGATGCTGGCGCGGCTGACCGAACCCGCCCGCACGGTGGCCGTCACCGGGACGGCGGGTAAG
>SLOV01000074.1 GCA_007132345.1 Kiritimatiellia bacterium | reverse complement strand
TATTCGGTCATTGCCCGGATGATCTTTTCGGTGAGCCGCCTGATTCTGGCGTCTTCAGCGTCGATTTTGGCTTGCAGCCAGTCGCGCATATCGCGCTCACGATTGTCGCAGGACTCGACCGTCAGACCCTGCGTGCCCAGCGCCTCGGCGCGCATCTCGTCGAGCATGGCAAATCGATGAGGGGCATTTTCTGGCAGTTCCGCCCAACACGCTTCTGCCTGTTTGCGCAGATCTTCGGCAGCGCCGATTTTCTGCTCGGTCTTTGACCGCTTGTCTTTTCGCTCGTCCAGTTGCCTCTCCGTAACCTTCAGCGCTTCTTCCATTGTGGCCAATTGCGCCGTTAGCGTCTTGAGCAGGTCGGAGGCAGCTTCGAGTTGACGCTTCTCGTCCTCCAGCCTGGCGATTTCGGTCGCCACGGGTTTCCAGTCGAGATCACGGAACTCGGTGTATTCTCCCAACTTGGAGAGGATCGAGAGGCGCTCTTTCAGCTCGCCCTGTTCCTTCTGCAACGCGCCGATGCGGCCCCTGATTTCGGCAAGTCGCGTTTCCCGCTGCCCGGCATCTTCTTCCAGGGCGGCGATCTTTTCGGCATTACTCCAACCGAGGACATAACGCCGACGGTCGCCCAGCCGATGCCGATCGTCCTTTTCGTGTCGTTCGCCCGGCGCCTTGATCTGGCCCGCCTTGGTGATTGCGCGGGTTTCGCGGCGAAACTGCTCTTGCGACTCGCAGCAGACCAGGTCGAAGCGGTGGGCCACCTCGCGTTCGAGCCATGTGTAGAAGGGCGAATCGGGTTTCACTTGCAGTTTACGCACCAGCGAGGCGGGCTGAAGCGTCGGCAGCTCGACGCGCGTTCCCTCGCGTACACGGAAATAGACAAGCCGTCCTCTCAGGTCGGTTCGATCGACCCATGCCGCCACCGCGGCATAGAGCCGGTCCGGAACCAACAGAGACAGACCAAAGCCATGGAGCAGTCTCTCGATGGCGCCCTCCCAGTCGTGCTCCTGCTCACGAACCTGCAATAGCTCTCCGGCAAAAGGCATATCGCTTTCGCTCAAGCCCAGCGACTCACAGAGCAACTGCCGCATGGTGACCTGTTTCTCGTCAATATTGCTGACACGCGCCTTCAGCCCGGCAATTTCTGCCCTCAACTGCTCATGTTCGTCCCTCTCCTGCGCAAACCTGACGCCCATCTCGGTAAGGTCGTTCTGGACACGGACCTCTTCCGCTTCTGTCGCCCTTCGCCACGTCTCAATCTGGGCGTGTTGCCGCATAAAGTCTTCCGCGTTCGAGGCGGGGTGCTCCCCCATTCTGCGTACCAGTTCTTCATAGCGGGCAGCTTTCTGTTTCCGGCGCTTCAGCTCTTCCTGCTTATGAAGAATATCCTGCTCGATGCCCTCGATACGGTCGCCACCGTTCTCCTGGATGTTGCGGCGGATCTGCCGCTCTTCCGTCTGCTGCTGACGCCGCTGCTCTTCCAGCCGCTCAATCGCGACCTGATGCCTGCCAAGCTCTTCCTTGAGTGAGGCAAGACGTGCGTCCAGCAACTCGATCTTCAATTTGGCGAACCAGGGGCGCAAGGCATCGCGGCAGGCGCGCAGATCCGCCGCGGTTTGCTCCAACTCCCCATGCCGTTCGCAGTCGGCAACGAGAGGCGTCAACATTTCGGCCTGACGCTTCGCCTTGAGCACGGCCTCGTGGGCGCGGTTAAGATTGTCGAAGTGGCCAATCAGGGCTTGAATGCGCGGCGCGACGTCGAAGGGTTCGAGCATGTGCATGCGCACGAAATCGGTCAGGTTTCCGACCGACTTGAGTGACACGGTCTGATGAAAAAGGTCCAGGGCCTGTTCGTTGTCGATACCAATGCGACGGCGGAACCATGATCCATAGGGAGGGAAGCTGTCGAAAATCTCGACACCGATGGAGCGCAGCCGCTTGCGAAGGCCAACGATCTCACTGCCAAAGGCGGAAAAGTCGGACGCAATCGAGAGATCGCGTTCGCATGCGGCATAGAAGCGGGCCGGCTGCGCGCTTGCGTCCTTCATCCAGAAGACCTGCGCGAGGGTAACGGTTTTGTCATACCCTGCGTTGCGAAAAACCCCGAGGATGACCGAATAGCTGTTGAAGCCGCGCAGCGGAACTGGCTTGGCACTGCCCAGTGTTTCCTGCCGCTCCGATTTGTAGAACCCTTGCACGTAGGACTTGAGTGATCGTTCGCGGCTGTCCGCCCCGGCGGCCTTGTTGTAAGTGACGCGCTGGCTCGGCACCAGCAGGGTCGTAACGGCGTCGACAAGGGTTGACTTTCCAGAGCCGATATCGCCGGTGAGCAACGTGTTTTCACCGCCCAGGCGGAGCGTCCAGATGCGGCCGTCGAATGTCCCCCAATTATAGATCTCAAGACGGTGCAGGCGAAATCCGGCGAGACGGTCATCGGCCATGAATTCCAGTTCTAATGCCTCAGCCATCCGTCTCCTCCGCCGGTTGCGCAACGTGCTGCCGGTATTCCGCCAATCGTTCGTCCAATCCGGCCAGCCACTGTGCATCGACGAACGCCTTGAGAATGCGTCGCACCTCAATCATTTGCCCTTGCCCACGTAAGCGGCGGACGAACCCCAATTCCGCAATCTTATTCAAGTGGGCATCGACCTGATCGATGAGTTTCGCCTCATTGCTGCCCGCCGGAAGAAAGATCTGGAGCAACTCCACCACCTGGTCTCGCGAAAGGATCAGTCGCGTATCGCCGCCAGCGGCGTCGAATTCGATCAACTTTTTTCGCAAGAGCGCCAGCAGCAGACTGACCGGATAAGAGAGTTGCCTGCGGGGGATCAGGCGCGGCAGGGCGCTCTCACCCTCCTCGTCGGCGTCCGGCCGGGAGCGAAGAAATGCGTAGCCTTCGGCCTCGTCGAGCATCAACTCAAGGCCGAGCACGGCGACATAGTCCCGAACGTGTGCTTCCAGATTCAGAAGCGAGCCCCACAAGGTGGGATTCTCCTCCTGATAGAGAACCCCTTTGAGCAGAGGCACCACCACAGTCGAGAGATCGCGCGGAGGTGCGGCCGGCTGGCTGGGGCTGGGAGGGGCTGTATCCATCATGAATTCCTCAGCAGAATAATACGCGGCAGGGTCGCCTGGCGAACGGCACCGGTCTCCAACTGCCAGCTCACCTGTTCTTGCACCTCCTCATCGACCACCGTCCCGGCCCGTTCCCCGGCCAAATGGAGATAGGCGACCAGCTCCGCCAGGCCGTGCCGCAATGGATGGCGTGTCACCACCTCGGCCAGGCTGACCTGGCTTCGCCCCTGCAATTCCTGGCGGATATTCCGGCTCAGTTCGGCACGATCCACCACCACCTGTGCGTAAAGAGCCGACGTGTCCACCTCCGCGTCGCCTTCGTCCAAGGCGATTTCGTCAATCAGCGCCTTCAGCGGCGGTCGATAAAGTGGCCGCTCCAAAGGCAAGGTAATCGACGCGGATGTCTCCGCCAACGAAATGAAGGGTCCCGACGGCGGGGTTTCCCTCAACGCCAGGGCATGCGTTTCGATGTTGCGAAGAATGTCCATGATGCGCCGGTTTTCCAGCCACGCCTGGTCGTCGAGAAAACGGCGAAGCTGCTCGGAAAGCCGGGCCACGGTTCGTTGGGTGTGCTCTCCCGCTTCGAGCCAGTCATAATGCACGCGGCGGAGGCGCGTATCAGGGCGCGTCGCAATGATCGGCGCAAGGGACAATATATGCTCAAGGTGACGGCTCAACTCTTCCTGCCGGGATTGTGACATCAGGAAATCCCAGAAGGCGCGAAAGCTCTTTCCTTCGTCGGAATCTGCAATCGCATCGCGCTCGCCCATGATTTCTTCGAGCAGCGCTCCCTTGGCGCCTTCCCAGAGTGCAATGCGCTCGCGAACCCGTCGATCGAGCGAGCGGAAGTTATGCTCCACCTCCCGAAAGTCGGTTAATAGCTCCCGCGCCAACTGCAGGAACTGCTGAAAGCGGTCCTTCAAGCCGGTGTCGTCCAGAAGCGGAAGATTCCCGGCAAGGACCTGGGCGATCTCTTTGTCGATGTCGGCACGTCGCTTCTGCAGTTCGGCGATGCGCACCTCTGGATCGGTCTGGCTCCCTTCGCTCATCTGCCGCAGCAACTCGAACAAGGTCAGCAATCGGGATTCGGTACCGACGAAGGCACGCTCGGTCAGCCCATCCAACCAAGCCAGCGCCTTTTCCGTTGCGGGGGTCAGATCGAAATGTGGCTCATCCGTTCCGGGCAAATAGAATTTCCGCAGCCACCCTTTGTCGTTGTCGGCCCAGTCATTCAGATAGTTCTGCGCGCTTCCCGGAAAGGCATCCGCCCCCAGCCGCTGGCGAAGGGAAAAGAGCTCGTCTTCCAACGCCTCGACCAGTTCCGCCTGGGGAAGACATCGTTCGTTGGGCGCAACGAACACCCGGTGCAGAAAACAGGCCACCAGCGGCGCATGCTGGGCGCAGAGCAACCGCCAGGCCGGGTGGTTCTGGCGGAGTCGCTCCAATGTGTCGTAGTCCAGGGCCATCGCAAATAGGAATTAGTCCTTCCGGAACACTGAACACCGACCACTCTCTACCCCTCACTCCAGCGCCGCCGGTTGCGCGCATCGACTCGCCAGCTCGTTGTGCATACCCCTTTCCGAGGAAGCCTCAACCGCCAGCATCGTCTCCAACACATGAAACGCCATCTCGCCGCTGCAACGATGCGGCCGATCCTCCGCCAGCGCCTGCACCATGTCGGCCAACCCCATTCCCCGGCCGACGTCGGCCGGATGCGTGTGTGGCACGTCCTCCCAAGCCCCCGTCGAGCGGCGGAACAAGCGCACCGGCCCATCGAACCGATTCGGGTCCGGTACGCTGATCGTGCCTTCCGCCCCGAACACCTCGATTCGCGGCACCTCGCTGGCGCAAACGTCGTTGCTCGCCACAATTGTGCCGATCGCGCCCTGCTCGAAATCGAGCGTGCCGGCAATATGCGTCGGCGTCTCCACGCGAATCCGCTGACCCCGTAGCGGCTCGCTGGTGATTTCGCGCTCCGCAAAACTGACGCGCGCCGAGCCGGACACACGGCGAACCGGCCCCAACAGGTTCACAAGCGCTGTCACATAATAGACCCCGACATCCATCATCGGCCCGGCCCCGCGCTGATAAAAGAAGCCCGGATTCGGATGCCATGTCTCCATGCCTCGATTCAGAAAGAAGGCCAGCGCACCGACCGGCTCGCCAATCGCGCCCTGATCGATCAGCGCCCGACAGGTTTGGCCGCCGCCGCCGAGGAAGGTGTCCGGCGCGCAGCCCACGCGCAACCCGTGCCGCTCCGCGGCGTCCAGGATCGCCCGGCCTTCCGTCAAGTCTGTAGCCAGCGGTTTTTCGGAATAGACGTGCTTACCCGCCTCCAGCGCCGCCAGGCTCACCTCGGCATGTGCCGCCGGAATCGTCAGGTTCACCACCACCGATATCGAATCGTCGCCCAGCAACTCTTCCACGCTGCCTGCCTCGGACACTTCGAACTTCGCCGCAGCCGCTTTTGCGCGATCTACGTCCAGATCGGCCAGGCGTGTCACGCGCAGAAAGGGATAGGGCTTCGTATGTCGAATGTAGGCGCCGAGGATCGTCCCGCAACCAATGATGCCCACACGCGTCTCAGCGGCCATCGACCCACCCCTTTTCGAGCAGGTAGGCCGCACTCTGGCGCACCGCCTCCATCATATCGGTGGCGCAACGATCCAATTCCACGATGAACCATTCGGTCTGCGAAGCGGCTTCGGAGATGGCTTTCATGTCCACCTTGCCCTGCCCCACCGCCACCATGGGCTCCTCCTTCACGCACGGCCCATCTTTGATGTGCAACAACGGTGCCCGCCCGTCCATTTCGCGGATCACGGCCGCGGGATCGCACCCGCCCGTCTGCACCCAATAGACGTCGATCTCGAAGCCAACGCTCGGATCGAGGTGTTCCAGCATGATTTCATAGACGCGCCGCCCGTCGACGACACCGAATTCCCACCAGTGGTTGTGAATGTGGAACGTCATGCCGGCGGCTGCTGCGTTTGCCGCCGCTTCATTAAAGAGCGCGCAGCTTTCCTGGATCGCCGCGAGGTCCTTGAACTGCGCCGGCCCGCGGCCCGCAACGATACGCGTTGCGCCCAGCGCACGCATCTGCTCCAGAACCTCCTCCTTCTGATCGCCGACCGGGAGCGCCGTGTGCACGCTGCAAACGGTCAGTCCAAGGTCACGATACAGCGCCACGGCCTCCTCTAGACTGGAGCCCGGAAACCCCGCTGGCTCCACGCCCGCGTATCCGGCTTCCGCGACCTGTCGTATCACCCCTGCGTAGTCCGACGCGAGCGGCTCGCGAAGGGTGTACAATTGCAGGCCAAGTTTAGGGTTCCTTTTAATGCTCACAAAACCTCCTTATGATCCACGTTCTCGTCGCACACAGATTCTTCCCCTGTCATCCCGAGCGAAGTCGAGGGATCTCCAACCTCGCAAAACGCTAGACCCCACGAGATGCCTCCCTTCGACGACACTCAGGGCAGGCGACTTCGCTCGGCATGACCTTTTCCACAACCGGACTCGCAGTTACCACCCAATTAATCCCCAAACGCCGCGTCAAAGGCGCGGTCTGACGTTGGAAACTGGAGCCGCTTCAGAAACTCGCACGACTCGCGCGCCCCGTGTTCGCGATCCATGCCGGGGTCCTCCCACTCCACGGAGAGCGGACCGGCATACCGAATCTCGTTCAGTGCGCGAACGATCCGCTCGAAGTCGATCCGCCCCCGCCCCACTGACCGGAAATCCCAGTAGCGGCGCGAGTCACCGAAGGCCAGGTGCCCACCGAACACGCCGGAAAGCGCTGGCGTGCTCGACCAAGTCACGTCTTTCATGTGGGCGTGGAAGATGCGTTCACGGAAGCGATAGAGGAATTCGATGTAATCGACGCCCTGGTAGGCCAGATGGCTGGGGTCGTAGTTAAAGCCAAAACAGGGGTGCCCATCCACCGCCTCGATGGCCCGCTCCGCCGAAACGATATCGAATGCGATCTCCGTAGGATGCACTTCGAGCGCAAACTTCACGCCGACCTCCTGGAACACATCGAGAATCGGTATCCAGCGTCGGCCAAAGTCCGCGAAGCCCGCGTCGATTACGGCGGGCGGCACGGGCGGAAAGGAGTAGAGCAAGTGCCAGATGGAACTGCCCGTGAAGCCATTGACGACCGGCACGCCGAACGACGCAGCGGCGCGGGCCGTCTGCATCATCTCCTCAGCGGCGCGCTGCCGTACGCCTTCCGGGTCGCCATCACCCCACACATGCCCAGGCAGAATCGTCTGGTGTCGCTCATCGATAAGGTCGCACACCGCCTGCCCCGCGAGATGATTTGAAATCGCCCAGCAGCTTAGCCCGTGTTGACCCAAAAATTGGCGTTTGGCGTCGCAAGCCTCCGCTTCCGCCTGCGTCACGTCAAAGTGATCTCCCCAGCAGGCCAGTTCGAGCCCGTCATAACCAAAGGACTGCGCTTTGGCGCACAATGTCTGCAGCGGTAAATCCGCCCATTGCCCCGTAAACAGTGTGACCGGTCTTGCCATTCGATGCCTCCTTGTATCCTGC
>SLOV01000098.1 GCA_007132345.1 Kiritimatiellia bacterium | reverse complement strand
ATTCGCTACGACTGGCAGGATGTCATTGTCGACAGCTTTTCGCCGCCAGGAGAGATCGCGGAGGAGATCGTTTCCAAAGAGGCCGTTGACCCGCGGATTAACTGGAGTTGGGATAACCACTGGCAGGACGGGTCGAGTATGGGCTCCATCAATCCAAGTGCCGAGGCGGTCTATACGCAAGCCGACAAAGATGGTACCTGGCAGATGTATGTCGCCGACGGCCCCATGACCAACACCGGCGAGATGGGGTTTCTGCTATATGACGCCACGAAACCGTGGGAGACCGTGCCCTTGCTGGGGTCGGATGCGTGGCCCGTTTGGAACCAGTTCACGGCGATCGAGGAACCGCTGACCAGGGGGCTTGTGCACCTCAAGACGCGCGAGCGCGATGTGCTGGCGGCGCTTTTTCATCAGGCGCCACACAACATCGTTCCCGGTGTGGCCGACGGCACCTTCTCCTGGGCCAACGCACAAACGCTGGCAGACCGGGTGATGACGCTGATGGAGGATGCTGACCTTGTCAATGTAGGTGACATTGGTGGCCTGGACCTGAGTGGGCTAGGCCTTGCCACGCCGCTCGAGCAGAAATCATTGTTGCGCCATACCGCCGACCTTTTTTCGACGCGTCAGCAGGTTTTCACGATCATCGTAGATGCGGAAGCGCTGGCGACAACCCCAGAGGTTAATCCGGCCAATCCTGAGCCTTTTGAAATCCTGGCCAGGCAGAAGGCGTTGGCCGTGATCTGGCGCGATCCGTTCGGCGTCGAGCCTACCGTCACGCAGTATTTCGAGTGGTTGACGGACTAGGTTCGAGGTTCGAGGGCTGAGGGCTGAAGGCGGAAAGCTGAGGTGCACCCGGCACCGTGTCGACTGGAGGGAGGCTCTGGTGCTGGTGTGCGAGCTGGAAGCTCCCACTACTTTCTGGCCCAGAAGCCGAGAAGCGCGATGCGCCCCAATAGAGTAGGGGGAGCATCCTGCTCCCCCAGGTCAGCCACTCATGCCGATACCCAACCCAGCCTTTGTCGGCAACCTTTGGCATCCCTCTTTGTCGGAACCACAGCGGTTTGCCGATTTTCTGCATGCCTGTGGGGAGCGGCCCCGCTTCCGGGGCCGGTGGGCTACGCTGTGCTGGAGGCTATGACTTGCCTGTAGGCTCTGGGTGACGGGCAGTGCTTCGCACATGCCGCAGAAGCAGAGCATAGCACGCTTCCGGGCAAGCCCATCCTCCATTTTGGGGTAGCTGGAAAAGGGGTTCCGACCCCCGCTTCGCCTTTGGCTACGCGGCCCAGGCAAAGGGCAGGGCTATTGACTATCCCAGGGGATGACCACAACGGAGTCGGAAAGCCGACGCATCTCGCGGACCGGTGCAACCAGGAGACCGGGCGCTATTCGCAGCGATGGATAGGACTTGCGAAAAGCGTTGAGTCCGCTCGCATCCGCGCGCCCCACATTCGAGGCGCCCTTGATCTCGATGGGATAGAGAATGCCATCACGTTCCAGGATCAGGTCCACCTCCGCGCCGCCCGCGCTGCGCCAATGATAAAGCGCAGCACCACGTCCGCGCAGGCTCAAGAGTTTCCACAGTCGAGAATAAGGGGAGGGGGATGGCTTTCGAGGAAGAGATCGGGATCGCTGCGGGCGCCACCGACATCCTGGACCGGATCAAGCACAACCATTCTCCAGTCCGGAAATTCCTGGCGGAGTAGGGTGGTCTTGCCAACCTGGCGAGCGCCACAGACGACAACGGCGGGGAATCCCCTGAGCAGGTCTTGAATGCGTGATACTGCGAATCTAGGGAGATACATTCTTGCAGTATGATGACCGGGGCATTGTTTTGCAAGATATTGTGGGGTATCGAAAGTCAAAGCGGGGTGCCGGGTTTCTGCATGCCTGTGGGAGCGGCCCCGCTTCCGGGGCCGGTTTCTGGCACGGTACGGGATGCGGGACAGAAGGTCGGAGGGCAGAGGTCGGAGAGGAGAAGTCGGAGGGCAGAAGTCAGAGGTCGGAGATCAGAGATCGGAGGTCGGGCATCGTGCAGATAGGGGATTCGAGTGTACGAGTAGGTGTGGGTGTAGGTGCGGTGAGTTATGGCTGCCGGACAGACACTCAGGTTTTCTGGGGCGATGTCGTACTCGTACACGTACTCGTACACGCCGATCTCTGCATCAGTCGGACAAACGCCCTTCGACGAAGGACGTCTGGAAAGAACCGGGTGTTGATGTGGGAGCTGGAAGCTCCCACTACTTTGTTGCCGAGAAGCCGAGAAGCGCGATGCGCCCCAATAGAGTAGGGGGAGCATCCTGCTCCCCCAGATCAGCCACCCATGCCGATACCCAACCCAGCCTTTGTCGGCAACCTTTGTCGTCCCTCTTTGTCGGAACCACAGCGGTTTGCCGATTTTCTGCATGCCTGCGGGGAGCGGCCCCGCTTCCGGGGCCGGTGGGCAGCGAAATGCGGGAGGCCATGATTTGCTGATGGGCTTCCACCTTCGTCGCGGCGACTACGGCGGACAGGCTGGGTGACGGGCAGTGCTTCGCACATGCCGCAGAAGCAGAGCATAGCACGCTTCCGGGCAAGCCCATCCTCCATTTTGGGGTAGCTGGAAAAGGGGTTTCGACCCCCGCTTCGCCTTCGGCTACGCAGGGCACGCAAAGGGGGTTTCGAGGGGATTCGAGTGTACGAGTAGGTGTATGAATAGGTGTGCCGGGATGTACGGCTGCCGGATAAACGCTCAGGTTCTTTGGGGCGATCCCGTAATTCCGGCCCCTTACTCGTACACGTACTCGTACACGCCGATCCCTCCATCAGGTAGAAAAGTTCATCACGCGTTTGGCAGTTGGGCTCCCACCTTCGCCAAAGGCTACGGCGGGCGGGCCGGGGGACGGGATTCAATCCCGTCCTACAGCAGAAGTTGCTCTTGCAGCCTTGTGCGGAGGTTATGATTTGCGACCGCGTGAAGGGTAAATCCAAAACCGATATCGATGCTGATCCGCAACGTAGCCTGAGGGGCTGGTCGAATAACGCCTGGCGTCCGGGACTTGGTTTCGTATCGGCTCTTGGGTATCGTTGCCGGCCATGGTGAATGTTGTCATACCCGCAAAGGATCCGAATGGGGCAAAGTCGCGACTCTCGGAGGTGCTGACGCCGGACCAGCGGCGCACGCTGGCCATGGCCCTCTTCCAACAGACCCTCGGCTTCTTCCGTAGCCTGCCGGAACCGCCGGACCTGCTCGTGGTGACGGATTCGAGGGAAATGGCGGAACTGGCGCGGGCGCAGGGCGCGGAGGTGCTCCTGGAAGAAGAGGCATCGGGTGAGACGGATGCGGTCAACCGCGCAACGGCCCATAGCATCGAGCAGGGATACAAGGTTCAACTGGTGGTGCCGGCGGATATGGCGGCGATCGATCGGGCGGAGATGATCGAGCTGCTCAACACGCGGTGCCCGGCGCCGTTTGTGGTCTTCTGCCCGGCCACGGGCGACGACGGGACGAACGCCATTCTTTCCAGCCCGCCGGATGCGGTTCCGTTCCGATTCGGGGCACGCTCGTTTCCCGATTATTGCAGTCGGGCCGAGGCGCTCGGCGTTCCGTATGAAGTGCGCCGACTCGCCAGCCTGCGTCTGGACCTGGATACACCGGAAGACCTGGCATCGCTGCTGCGTGCCCAGCCGGAAGGACCGATCTCCGACTTGCTACGTTCATGGAATCTCCCCGCGCCATCTCCCTGATGCCAGTTGCCGGACTGCCGGAAATCGAGGCGGGGTGCGATCTGGGCGCCCTGCTGGTCGATGTGCTGCGCCCGCTGGCGCCGCGGAATGGCGACATTCTGGTGGTGGCCCATAAGGTGATTTCTAAGGCCGAGGGGGCGCTGGTTGACCTGCGCGATGTGACGCCGTCCCAGGAAGCACTGGACCTGGCGGCGCGACTGGACCGGGACGCCCGCAGGATTGAGGTGGTCCTGCGCGAGAGCACGGAGGTGCTGCGTGTGAAGCCGCCGCGGGGGGAGCGGATGGGCGTGCTGATCTGTCGGCATCGCCTTGGCATGGTGTGTGCGAACGCGGCGGTGGACGAATCGAATGTGCCGGGCGCGGACACGGTGCTGCTCCTGCCGCGGGACCCGGACGAGAGCGCGAGGCGGCTGCGGGAAGCGCTGCGGAAGGGGCTGGGCGTTGAGATGGGTGTGGTGGTGGCGGATACGTTCGGGCGGCCCTGGCGGGTGGGACTGGTGAACGTAGCGATCGGGCTGGCTGGCGTGCCTGCGGTGCTCGATGTGCGGGGTCAGACGGACCGGAGTGGACGCCTGCTTCGGGCCACGGTGCCCGCGGTGGCGGACGAGTTGGCGGCGGCGGCGGGGCTCTGCATGGAGAAGGCAGCGGGGGTGCCGGCGGTGCTCGTGCGGGATTTCCATTGGGAAGTGGCGACGGATTCGGCTAGACTGCTGCTTCGATCGAAAGAGGAGGACTTATTCTTATGAAGATTGCATTACTGGGCGGCACGGGGCCGCAAGGCAGAGGATTGGCGCTGCGCTGGGCGCGCGCGGGCGTAGAAGTGGTCGTTGGCTCCCGTTCCGCGGAGCGGGGCCAGGCTATTGCGCAGGAGCTGAACGACCGGCTTGCGGGGCAGGGGACACCGATCCTGGGTATGAGCAACGAGGAGGCGGTCGAACAGAGCGAGCGGTTCGTGGTGTTGGCCGTGCCCTACGTGGGACACGAGCCGACGCTGGAGTGGCTGAAGAGCTGTATGGCGGGCAAGATCCTGATCGATGTCGTCGTTCCGCTGGCCGGGGACGATCCGAAAAAGGTGGTGATGCCGCCGGAAGGCTCGGCCACGGAGGAGGCGCAGGCGCTGCTCGGCCCCGAGATCCCGGTGGTGGGGGCACTTCATAACGTATCGGCCTGGGTGTTGGACAAGATCGAGTCGCCGATCCATTGCGATATTCTGATCTGCGGGAACAACAAGGCGGCGAAGGACGAGGCGTCGGCGCTCATCGAAAAACTTGGGGTGAAGGTCTATAATGCGGGGTTGGCCGTTAGCGCGCGGGCCATCGAGCATATGACGGCCATCCTCATTCGCCTGAACATCTCCAAGACGACGCCCTTCAAGCATGCCGGGCTGAAGATATGGGCGGAAGCCGGCGTGGAGTGAGGGGAGCCCCGCGGCGGCGCGGATGAGTCGTCGGTTCCAGTCTCCGGGCCGGTGGGATCGCCTTGTGCGGATGGCGGAGGGGGAGGTCGCCGGTTTGTTGCGTCGACTTCCGCCGCCGCTGGCGCAGCGCGCGCGGGAGGTGCCTGTGGTGTATCGGCCACGGCCCGACACGGAGATGGTCGAGGAAGATGGGATGGAGGAGGACCTGCTGGGTCTCTTTGTGGGGCTGTCGTATCGCGACATGGATTCAGGCGTGCAGGATCTCCCTGCGCAGATTCTGCTTTTCCTCGAAAACCTCTGGGCCTTCAGCGAGGGGGACCCTGATCTTTTCCGCGAGGAGGTAGCGCGCACTTATCTGCATGAGCTGGGCCATTATCTCGGGTTGGACGAGGATGGATTGATGGAGCGGGATCTGGATTGAGTGGGGTGGGCTGCCCCCCTTTGTCGCAAGCTTTGTCGTAAGCCTTTGTCGCGCCTGGCCCGCCTTTGGAGGGGGCATTTTCGTCGTCCTTAGAAGAGGGGCTTGGGATGCCTGCAGGGAGCGGCCCCGCTTCCGGGGCCGGTGCGGGGTAAAATGCGGGAAGGGAGGGGATAATTTGCTGATAGGTTTCGGGCGACGGGCAGTCCTTCGCACATGACCGTCCTCCATTTGGGGTGTGGTCGACAAAGAGGGAGCGGCCCCGCTTCTGGGGCCGGTGCGGGGTAAAAAACGAGAAGGAAGGGGCAGATTTGCTGATAGGCTTCGGGCGACGGGCAGTGCTTCGCACATGCCCATCCTCCATTTGAGGTGTGGTCGACAGAGAGGCGGTCCCGCTTTGCCTTCGGCTACGCGGGGAAGGCAAAGGGTTCTTCCGGGATTGGTGGTGGATTCTGGGTGGGGTGCCAGGTCCTTGGCGGCTCTTGAGGAGATTTGAGTGTACGAGTAGGGGAACCGCAATGAACTCCTCTTCCGCCTCCGAATGGAAGGAGTAGCTCACACCGTAAAGCGTTTCCGAATCTTGGCGAAGACCTCTTCCCCTGGAATAGACTTCACCTGCCCGGAACGAAGCTCCTGAAGACGTCGCTTGGCCACGGCTGACCACTTCGTGTCGACTGTCGGGTTCGGTGAGTTGAGGGAGCGGAGCAGGGATTCCACCACAATCGTGCGCTCCTCTACTGGAAGCGATTCGGCTTCTCGTATGATTTGATCTGCGCTTAACATATGTCACCCGCAATGCATGACCTGACCGTTTGCGGCGAAAATACCACACGCTTGGTATATGAACAATCTTGAAGGCAGAACATCGTAGGGGGAGCATCCTGCTCGATTTCGTACTCGTACACGCCGATCTCTGTGATGGTCGGTCAAGTTACTGTCGACGAAGGAGGTCCGGCAGGAACCCCGCGTTGATGCTTGCCCGGTACTGTGGCGACCGGAGGGAGGCTCTGGTACTGGTGTGCGAGCTGGAAGCTCCCACTACTTTCTGGCCCAGAATCCAAGAAGCGCGATGCGCCCTAATAAAGTAGGGGGAGCATCCTGCTCCCCCAGGTCAGCCACCCATGCCGATTCCCAACCCGCCTTTGTCGAGGTCCTTTGTCGTCCCTCTTTGTCGGAACCACAGCGGGGTGCCGGGTTTCTGCATGCCTGTGGGAGCGGCCCGGCTTCCGGGGCCGGTGCGGGGTAAAATGCGGGAAGGGAGGGGATGATTTGCTGATAGGCTTCGGGCGACGGGCAGTGCTTCGCACATGACCGTCCTCCATTTGGGGTGTGGTCGACAAAGAGGGAGCGGCCCCGCTTTGTCTTCGGTTACGCAGGGCAGGCAAAGGGGATAATTTGCTGATAGGCTTCGGGCGACGGGCAGTGCTTCGCACATGCCCATCCTCCATTTGAGGTGTGGTCGACAAAGAGGGGCGGCCCCGCTTTGTCTTCGGTTACGCGGGGAAGGCAAAGGGGTTCTTCCGGGATTGGTGGTGGATTCTGGGTGGGGTGCCAGGCCCTGGGCGGCGTTCAAGGGGATTTGAGTGTACGAGTAGGTGTACGAGTAGGAGTAGGAGTGCGGCGAGCATGGCTGCTCGGTAAAGGCTCAGGTTCTCTTGGTCGAGGCTGATCTCGATTTCGTACTCGTACACTTACTCGTACACGCCGATCTCTGTGATGGTCGGTCAAGTTACTGTCGACGAAGGAGGTCCGGCAAGAAGCGCGCGTTGATGCTTGCCCGGTACTGTGGCGACCGGAGGGAGGCTCTGGTACTGGTGTGGGAGCTGGAAGCTCCCACTACTTTCTGGCCCAGAATCCAAGAAGCGCCATGCGCGCCAATAAAGTAGGGGGAGCATCCTGCTCCCCCGCCTTTGTCCTGCCTGGCCCGCCTTGGGAGGGGCCCTTTGTCATCAGCCTCAGCGCATGCGGTAGAGCATCACCAACCCAATCGTGAGGAAGAGCAGGTTGGGACCCCAGCCGGCCAGGAAAGGAGAGAGTTGCTGCTCCTTGCCGGCCGCAATGCTGAAGGTGATCAAGACCCAGAAGGAGAAGAACAGGCCAATGCAGAGCAGCACGCCAACAAAAGCGCCCTTGCGGCCCGTCTGTGAACCGAACGGGATGCCCATAAACGTGACCACCATGGTGATCCAGGGCATGGCCAGTCGGTAATGATAATCGACCATGTAACGGGCGCGCACACGATCGGAGAGTTCAGGGTTGTTCTCCACAAAGCGGAGCAGTTCGGAGCTGGAGAGGAAGTCGGGGCTGTATCGGATTTCGTTGAGGAAATCCCGCGGGATTTCGGTGAATTCGGTCATCTCGCGCGCCGCCACACTGCGGGGTGGCCCCATGGGGTTGCTGGAAAGGTCGTAGTTCTGGATCTCGACATCGTGGAACCACCAGCGGCCATCGAGCCACTTGGCGCCTTTGGCGATATAGCGCCTTTCGCTCGATCCGTCTTCGCGTTCCTGGTCAACTTGCACGTCGCGCAGTTCGAAGGTGAGGGTATTGATCTCGCGGATAAACCAGTTGCGTCGGCCGATGGCATTGCGGTGGGCGTGGTCGCGATGAATGTGGATTTCCACCTCTTGGCCGCGGCCGATGTATCTCTGGCCGCGCACGAACTGATCGCACCAGTAGGCGGCGTTCGGGCCGATGAACTCGTTGATGGAGGCCACCGTGATGGAAATGAGGAAGCCGAGAAGCAGGATGGGCACCAGGAGGCGATAGAGACTGATCCCGCAGGCGCGGAGCGCGGTGATCTCGTTATTCTTCGTGAGGTGGCTCAGGGCGTATAAGACCGCGAGCAGCATGGAGACGGGCACGATGATGTAGAGTTGGGCCGGGGTCAGATTGATATAGTAGGTGGCCACCTGCCGGAACGGGGTTCCGGCGCGGACGAAGTCGGGGAGGTTGTCGAAGAGGTCATAGATGATATAGATAAAGATAAACCCGACGAGACAGTAGCCGAGCGGCATGAGTACATGCCGCAGGAGGAAGCGGTCGATCAGTTTCATGGCACTAACGGTAGCCGAGCGCAGGCGTGGGAACAAGTCCGCTCGGCACTCAGGGCTGGAGGGCGTAGAGGCCGCGGTCGATGCGTTGGCAGCGTGGGCTGCGGTTGAGCATGTCGAGGATGTACCCGGCGCCTTTGCGGCTGCGCGTTTTCACGCGGGTGTTGAAGGTGCTTGTGACGGCGCGGTAGTGCGCGGGGGATTCCAGGCCTTCGAGGATATTGTGCAGGAAGGGCAGGACGGAGGTGGTGTAGAGGAAGTAGTGGCCGTCGACGGTCGCGCCTGCGTCGGGGTAATGGTCCATGATGACGGCTACGGTGCGGGGGAATCCGTCCGGGTTCTTGATGCTGGGGGGCAAGGCGATACCGGGGAGCAGTGTGTCGATGTGTCGCGGCATTTCGGAGGCCTGAAGCTGGTCGAGGACCTGGCGCTCGATCGCCTGCACGTCATCCAATGGCAAGGTGGTGAAGAGATCGTTGTGGAACAGAATTCGGTTCGGACGCAGGTCACTCAGGAGCAGAGCGATGCTGCACGGGTTGAAGCCGCCAAGTGCCCCTTCGCGGGGGAGGTCGGCCAGTTCCTCGGCTGCCACGGCGCTGGCCCGGCTCTGGATGAAGGCCTCAATGTAGTGATAAAACGGCTCCAGGCAGACGAAGGCCATGCGGCTGGAGAGCTTTTCTTTCCCCGTCTCTTCCACCTGCCGTACACGCTCGCGGGTTCGCCCGTCCTGATTTCCGATGGCCTGCAGGGTGACCCAGTTGCGCGATGCGACACGCGGCATCTCGTTCAGGCCATACCGTTGGGAGATGACGTTGAATTGGGCGGTATCTAGAAAGATATCGAGAACTTCACGAATGGAATGGAAAGCCTGGTTCCCTCGCTCGATCCGGTCGCAGAGTTTAAAGAAGTAGTGGACCTGATCGAGGGAGATCCGCCCGAAACTGCGCAGGGCCAGGAGCTTTTCGTCTGACCACGTCCGCAGTTCACCCAGGGTCTGTGTGCCCGCGGAGCTGACGCTGTTGACGATACGGGTGGGCAGCCCCGCCTCGGAGACGGGCCAGGCATTGATTTCGCTTCGGGGTACCGGAGTGACTTGGAACATAAGAACCTCGCAAAGCAGACGAATTCGATCACGCACGCGAGCGTGAAAGAGTTTGCCTTTCGTGTCAAGCATTTTGCCGAAATATCGAGGGAAAATTTTCTGTGGAAAAGAGGCGGGCCGAAACGTTGACGCGCGGGGGGCCTTTCGCTAGAGTTCGGGGCCATTTCAGCCGCCGCAGTGGCGGTATCCGTGAGGGAATGCAGACAGAATCATCTGACAAGCGAAGAAAGAGGCATACACAATATGGCAGTCAAAATTGGCATCAATGGGTTTGGTCGCATCGGCGGGCTGGTCTTTCAGGCAGCGCTGAAGAACCCGCAGATCGAGGTGGTCGGCATCAATGACCCGTTCCTGGATCCGGCCTACATTTCTTATATGATTAAGTACGACACGGTACATGGCCGGTTCGACGGCACGGTGGTACCGGGTGAAGGCAAGATTACGGTGAGCGGCAAAGACGTGAAGGTGTTCGCCGAAATGGATCCGTCGAAATTGCCTTGGGGCGACCTTGGCGTGGACGTGGTCGTGGAGGCCACCGGTATCTTCACCGACACGGCCAAGTGCCAGGCGCATCTTACGGCGGGCGCTCAGCGGGTGGTGATCACCGCGCCATCGAAAGACGCGCCGATGTTCGTGATGGGCGTCAACGAGAAGAACTTCGATCCGTCCATGAAGGTGATCTCCAATGCGTCTTGCACGACGAACTGTCTGGCGCCTATGGCCAAGCTGGTGCATGACAACTGGGGCATCGAGGAAGGTCTGATGACGACCGTGCATGCGACCACCGCTACGCAGAAGACGGTGGACGGCCCTTCGAAGAAGGACTGGCGCGGCGGGCGCGCGGCAGCGGGGAACATCATTCCGTCCAGCACCGGCGCCGCCAAGGCGGTGGGCAAGGTGATTCCGGAACTCGATGGCAAACTCACTGGCATGGCCTTCCGCGTGCCGACGCTGAACGTCTCGGTGGTGGACCTGACGTGCCGCCTCTCGAAGCCGGCCTCGTATGACGAGATCAAGGCAAAGTTCAAGGAAGCAGCCGAGGGCGCGTTCAAGGGCATCATTGGCTACACGGATGAAGCCGTCGTTTCCTCCGACTTCATCGGCGAATCCTGCACCTCGGTCTTCGATGCCGACGCGGGCATTGCCTTGAACGATCAGTTCGTCAAGCTGGTCTCCTGGTACGACAACGAATGGGGCTACTCCTGCAAGGTGGTGGACCTCATCGCATACGTTGCCGAACGTTCCTGATTCGGTACGTCTTCTTTCCCGGGACCGGAGCACGCAGCTCCGGTCCCTTCTCCCCCCTCTCCCTGTTTGCCCCTTCCCGGAACCTTGTCCATGAATAAAAAGAGCATTCGCGATCTGAACCTGGTCGGCAAAAAAGTCTTGATGCGCGTCGATTTCAACGTGCCTCTGAACGATGGTGTCGTTGCGGACGACACGCGCATCGTAGCGGCACTGCCGAGCATCCGGCACGTCCTCGAGAATGGCGGCGCCTTGATTCTGATGAGTCACCTGGGCCGCCCGAAAGGCAAGCCATCTCCAGAATTCAGCCTGAAGCCGGTCGCCGACGAGCTTTCCCGCGAACTCGATGCACCGGTGGCCTTTGCGCCCGACTGCGTCGGTGCGCAGGTCGCCGAAATGGCCGCGGCGCTGAAGCCGGGCGAAGTCCTGCTGCTGGAGAATCTCCGGTTTCATGCGGAGGAAGAGGGCAAAGCGAAAGTGGCCGACGACGCATCCGACGAAGAGAAGAAGCAGGCCAAAGCCGCCATGAAGGAGAAGCAGCGGGCCTTTGCGAAGGAACTGGCCTCTCTGGGGGACCTCTACGTGAACGACGCATTCGGCACCGCGCACAGGGCGCACGCCAGCGTGGCGGGCGTGGCCGAGTTCATTGAGGAGCGTGCGGCCGGCTTCCTGATGCAGAAGGAACTGGATTATCTTGGCAAGGCGCTGGCCGAGCCGGAGCGCCCCTTCGTGGCCATTCTCGGCGGGGCCAAGATCAGCGGCAAGATCGACGTCATCGAGAACCTGCTGGGCAAGGTGGATACGCTCCTCATTGGAGGCGGCATGGCCTACACGTTCTTCCAGGCGCAGGGCTATCCGATCGGCGAATCGCTGCTGGAGGCCGATAAGGTCGAAATGGCTGGCGAAATTCTCAAGAAGGCCGAGGCGAAAGGGGTTCGGCTCCTGTTGCCTACCGACACGGTGGTGGCCGACGCGTTCAGTGCAGACGCAAACCGCAAAGTCGTGCCGCTTGGCGGGATTGAAGCGGGTTGGCAGGGGCTGGACATCGGACCGGAAAGCCGCAAGGCCTTCAGCGAGGTGATTGCCACCGCCCGCACGGTGGTCTGGAACGGGCCGATGGGCTGCTTTGAAATGGCGCCCTTTGCTGCCGGCACGCAGGCGGTCGCGCAGGCGCTGGCCGATGCCGATTGCGTCAGTATCATTGGCGGCGGCGATAGCGCCAGCGCCGTGAAGCAGGCGGGCCTTGCCGACCGCATGACACACATCAGCACCGGCGGCGGCGCCAGCCTGGAATTCCTGGAAGGCAAGGCGCTTCCCGGGGTGACGGCCCTCTCCGACACCTGACGATTGTCCGCCCATTCTGAATTCGAAAAGCATGTAGAAGGAATACCATCATGAGAAAACCCATCGTTGCCGGAAACTGGAAGATGAATAAGACGTCGAGCGAGGCGAAAGACCTTGTGCGACAGTTGGTGCCGCTGCTCGACGGCGTCAAAGGCGTGGATGTCGTGTTGTGTCCGCCCTTCACGGCGCTGGCCGCGGTGAGCGAGGCGATTACCGGCACGCAGATCGACCTGGGCGCGCAGAACATGCACTGGGAAAAGTCCGGCGCCTACACCGGCGAGATTTCCGCACCCATGCTGCGCGAGCTTTACGCGCATTATGTCATTCTGGGGCACAGCGAGCGCCGCACCTATTTTGGCGAGACGGACGATGTGGTGAACACCAAAGTCCGCGCCGCGCTGTCGTCGAATCTGCACGCGATCGTCTGCGTGGGGGAAACCCTGGAGCATCGCGAGTCGGGGAAGACCGAACAGGTGGTGGCCGAGCAGCTCCGCGGCAGTCTCGCCGGTCTGAACGAGAACGACTGGCAGCACATCATTATCGCCTATGAGCCGGTCTGGGCCATCGGCACCGGCCGCACGGCCAGCCCGGAACAGGCACAGGAAGTGCATGCCTTCATTCGCGGCACGATCTCGAATATGCAGGATTCGGCGGTGGCGGAATCCACCCGCATCCAGTATGGTGGCAGCATGAAGGCGTCGAATGCGCGCGAGCTTCTCTCGCAGCCGGACATTGACGGCGGCCTGATCGGAGGCGCGGCACTCGATGCCGCGAACTTTGCGGAGATTGTGAAAGCAGCGGTCTGAACGACTGGAAAGAAGGAAAGACGATGGGTCAAATTTTTGTTGCCTTTTTGCTGATTGTGGAAGTGGTCTGCGCCTTCCTGTTGATCGGCGTCATTCTGTTGCAGAAGTCGAAGGGCGGAGGCCTGGGCGGTACCGCCTTCGGCGGCGGGGGCGGTGACTCGCTCTTCGGCGCCCGCACGGGTTCGGTGCTCACAAAGATCACCATTACCCTTTCGATCGTATTTCTCGCCAATACGCTCGTGCTGGCCTTCGTATATGCGGGGCCGCGCGACGCTTCCCTGATGGACAGGCACCGGACGCTCGACATCCGGCCGGTGGAGCCGCCGCCCGCGGACCTTCCCGCAACGGCCACACCAGCCCCCGTGCCGGTGGATGCCGATATGGACATGGTGCCGTTCGAAATGCCGGTCGATCCGACCGTGCTCGATGCGGAGATCGGCCCCGAGGCGGAACCCGTCTTCGACCTGGACGCCGTTTCGGTGGAGGCGCTTCCGGATTTGACCGTGGAAGAACCTCCGGTCGAGATGCCGCCCGTGGAAGAGGTTGACGCCGCGATTGCCGAGCCCGCCCCGGAGTCCGAGTAAGCACGGCCTGCGCCGCGCTTGGGGGTTCGTCATGGAGCGCCTTCTTACCGGTTCCAATATAAGGAGGCGCCTCCCGCTATCCGCTCTCTCCGCGGTGCTGTTGCCGCTGTTGCTGGGTGCCTGCGGCCATGGCCCGCTCCTCGACCAGGCGGCCGACGACGAGATGGTCTTCTACGGGCCGACGCCGCGCATTCGCGGCTTCGACCCCGTCAAGGCCGGCGATGTGGCCTCGGCCCACGCCATCAGCCGCATGTACGAGGGCCTGCTGCAATATGCCTATCTGGAACGCCCCTATCGCGTCGAACCGATGCTGGCCGAAGCCATGCCGGAGGTATCCGAGGATGGGCTCACCTACACCTTCCGCATCCGGCGCGGCATCTATTATCAGGACGACCCCTGTTTCGTAGAGACGGGCGGCAAGGGGCGGGAACTGCGGGCCGAGGATTTCGTCTATAGCATCAAGCGGGTTGCCGATCTGAAGAATGCCTCCAGCGGTTACTGGGCCTTCAATGATCGGATCGTGGGGCTCGACGAATTCCGTGAAGCCTCCGCGGGCAGCGAGCCCACCGATTACGATCTGCCGGTGGAGGGCCTGCACGCGCCCGATGACTACACCCTGGTCCTCCAACTCAAGCGGCCCTTCCCGCAACTGCTCTGGATCCTGACCATGCACTACGCCTATGCGGTCCCGCGCGAGGCCGTGGAGTATTATGACGGCAAGCAAGGCCGCCCCCTCTTCATCAATCATCCGGTTGGGACCGGCCCCTATATCTTGAACAGTTGGCGCCGCAACTATCGTGTCGAATATGTGCGCAACCCGAAGTGGGCCGAGACGGGACGGGTGGAGCTTTACCCGACCGTCGGGGAGCCGGGCGACGAGGAGCGGGGTCTGCTCGAAATGGCCGGCATGCCGCTGCCCTTCATCGACCGCATTGTGCAGTTGGTGGTGCAGGACGATTCGACCGCCTGGCTGATGTTCCTGACCGGGCAGTTCAACAGTTCCGGCATCTCGCGCGACAACTTCGATGCCGTCGTGACCCAGGCGCATACCCTCGACCCGACCCTGGTGGAGCGGGAGATCACCCTGGCGCGCGAACCGACGCTCACCATCTTCTATTTCGGGTTCAACATGGACGATCCTGTGGTGGGCCAGAACAAGAAGTTGCGGCAGGCGCTCACCAGCGCCCTCAATACCGAGGAATGGGTGAGGTTCCATAATAACCGCATCACCCGTCCCGCGGGTCCGATCCCACCCGGCATTGCGGGCTATTCCGAGAAAGAGTCGCCGTTTCCCTTCGACCTCGACCGGGCCCGCGAGCTGCTCGCCGAAGCGGGCTACCCGAACGGGATCGACCCGGAAACCGGGCGGCGCCTGCAACTCACCATCGACCTCGGCTCGGCGGAAAGCGCCGAAGTGCGCCAGTCGGTCGAACTCTTTACCTCGTTCATGGACCGCATCGGTGTCGTGATTGTGCCGACCTATAACAACTGGCCCGCCTTCCTCGAAAAACTGGAGCGGCGCCAGATGCAGATCTTTCGCCTCGGCTGGGTGGCCGATTATCCCGATGCCGAGAATTTCCTCCAGCTCTTCTATGGGCCGAACGGGTCGCCCGGCCCGAATCATTCGAACTACCGGAACCCCGAGTTCGATGCCCTCTACGAAGAGGCGCGCGTCATGCACGACTCTCCCGAGCGCACCGCCCTCTATCTGGCTATGGCCGAAATTGTCATGGAAGATTGCCCCTGGATTTTCGACGCACAGCCGCTCTCCTATTCGCTGACGCATTCCTGGGTCCGCAACTTCAAGGCGCACGACTTTCCGTATGGTATGATCAAACACTACTACATCGACAACGACATCAGGCGGGCGTGGCAGGCACGATTCGCCCGCTAGAGCCGCCCGCTCATCGAACCATGCTCCGCTTTATTCTACGCCGCGTCCTGCAGATGATTCCGACCGTGTTCGGCGTCATTCTGGTGACGTTTATTCTCTTCAACGTCGTCGGCGGCAGCCCCGCCGCCATGACGCTGGGGAAGCATGTCTCGGCCCGGATGCTGGAGGAATTCGACGAACAGCGGGGTTTCAACAAGCCGCTGATCTTCGGGTCCTGGACCCGGACCCGCGCCTATACCGATACGCATTTCCGACGCAACGCCGAAGATTGGGCCGCGGTTGAAAACGTCGATTATCGCCCGCCGGAAGGCCGCTTGCCCGGCCGGATTGTGCTGCGGGCCGACGACGAATACCTGTTGCCGACCGGGTTCCCGCTCGATCCAAATATCGAATACCGGATGGTCGTCACTTATCGCACCGCCGACGATGCAGAGGTGACGCTACTCTCCCGCGAGCCGCGTGCGCCTGAGCCGCCGGAGAACGCTGAGGAGGATGGCGAGGCCCCGACCGACACCGAGGAAATCGCCGACAAGCCGGAGCGGCAGCTCTTCGGCTCCATGCGGCTGATGCCCACGCGCGCCTGGCGCAAGGTCACGTTTCCGGTCCGATCCCTCGACGGCCTGCCGATCGAGGTCGTTTTCCGGGTCGAAAACACGGATCTGGAGATCGACTCGATCGTGTTCCGCCGCAAGGTGGCGAATCCGTTCGACTCGCAACTCTTCTTCTATCTGCGTCAAATCGCCCGGTTCGACTTTGGCATTTCGTCGAGCACCAACCAGCCTGTCTCGAAACTGCTTCGCGACGGCATTATCCCGTCGCTCACCCTCACGATCCCCATTTTCTTCGTCGAGTTGATCGTCACGCTCAGTCTCTCTCTCCTTTGCGCCTTTTTCCGGAACCGTTTCATAGACCGCTTCTTTGTCGTCATATCCGTGGCGTTGATGAGCGTGAACTATCTCGTCTTTATTGTCGGCGGGCAGTATTTCCTCGGCTATCGCCTCGGCCTCTTCCCTGTCTGGGGCTACGAGTCGGCGCGTTATCTTCTCCTGCCGGTCCTCATCGGCGCCACCAGCGGGCTGGGCAGTGGCATCCGCTTCTATCGCACCATCATGCTCGACGAAATGTACAAGGAATATGTGCGCACGGCCCTGGCGAAAGGCGTGAGCAATCGCGGTGTCCTGCTGAAGCACGTGCTGAAGAACGCGATGATCCCCATCGTGACCAATGTGGTGATTGCGATTCCCTTCCTTTACACCGGCAGCCTGCTGCTCGAGACGTTCTTCGGCATTCCTGGGCTGGGCTACCTCGGCGTGAATGCCATCTTCTCCTCGGATGTCGACCTGCTCCGGGCGCTCGTCTTCATCGGTGCGGTGATCTTTGTGATCGCCAACCTGTTGACCGACATCTGCTACGCATGGGTGGATCCCAGGGTGAAACTCTCATGACCACGCCGCCGATCGACAACCTGGAAGCGGAGTCGCGCTCTCTCTGGGCCGATGCCTGGCGGGAACTGAAGCGCAAGCGCCTGGCCATGTTCTGCCTGTGGGTGGTGCTGATCTATACCGGCCTGGCCGCATACGGGGAAGCGGTCTACCGCTGGCACCAGGCGCATGACCGCACGCCCGCGTACCAGGTGCCGGACCTCGAAAAGCAGTATCTGCCGCCCAGCCTCTTCCGCGAGATGGAGCCGGCCCGCGAAGGCGAGTCGCGCGTGCGTCAGGTGGCGCGGCATCTGGGTACGCATCCGCTCGGGACCGACGGCCTGGGCCGCGATGTGTTCGGGCGCGTTGTGCAGGGCACCCGCATTGCGTTCCTTGTGGGCATCATCACCTCCATGATCGCGATTCCGATCGGCGTCATTCTCGGGTGTCTGGCCGGCTATTTCGGCGGGCGTGTTGACGACTTCATCGTCTGGCTCTACTCCACGTTCGCGGCCATTCCCGGGCTACTCTTCATTCTGGCCATTGCCATGGTGGTGGGGAAGGGGCTCACCGGCGTCTATCTGGGCATTGGCCTCACGACCTGGGTAGGCCTCTGCCGCCTGGTGCGCGGCGAAGTGATGAAACATAAGGCACGCTCCTACGTGCAGGCCGCACAGGCGCTTGGACTCGGCCACTTCCGCATCATCTTTCGCCATATTCTGCCGAACATCTTCCATATCGTGATCGTCACCTTCACCTTGCGCTTTCCTTCGGCTGTGAACACCGAAGTCATCATGAGTTTCCTTGGCATCGGTGTGCAGGGCGAACCCTCGTGGGGCATCATGATCGGGAACGCGCGGCTTCGCCTCTGGCAGGGCGTCTGGTGGGAGATGACCTTTGCGACCCTCGCCATTTTCGGGTTGGTGCTCGCTTTCAACCTCCTGGGAGATGCCTTGCGCGATGCCTTGGATCCGCGCCTCAAAGAGCAGGCCTGACCCCTTTCGGCGCCGCCGGAGCGGTTCGCCCCGGGATGGCATGCGGCTGGGCGTCGCGCGCAGGCTTGGCTGCTGCGTGCCCCTTCTTGTTGTCGTGGCCCTCCTTGCCTTTTCCGCGCATGCAGCAGAGCTGCATTTCGTGGACGAGGGCGAGGCGCCGCAAGACACCACCCTCTTGTCGAGGCGGCTCGATTTCTTCGACCGCGCCCACGCCTACTCCTCCGATCTCGTTTTCCGGTTCGCCGGCTGGGCGGATGCGCTGCTCGAAAACGGGATGCCACCCGAGGATGGCGAGCGCGATCCGGCCTTCCACCCACTCATTCCCCTGGGCCAGCGCCACCCGGATCTGCTTCAGAGTTACGTCCGCCTCTCGCCCTCCGTTCGGTTTCGCGAATCGGGCGAAGTCGATTTCGATTTCGACTTCAGCGCGCGCCTGCAACTGCCGCGATCACGACGCCGCGCGCGCCTCCTGCTCGATCGCGGAGACTGGCTCCCCGAGATCGGGCGCGATTTCGAAGGACGCGGCGGGGCGGAAACGTTCGACCGCGACACCGGCCGCGGCACAGCCGGTGTGCTGCTGCCGCTTTACGAAAGGACACGCTATCGGGTCGCCGCCCGTGCGGGACTCAACTTTGCCCCGGAACCCGAACCCCGCCTGCAACTGGGGCTCTATGCGCGACGTCCGCTGGGCGGCGGATGGGTCCTGCGCCCCGGCCAGTCGGTCTTCTGGGACGCGGGCGACGGGTTCGGCGAAAAGACGGTGATCGAGGTGCAACGCCTCTTTGCCGACCAACTCCTGCTGCAGATGGGAAACGATCTGATCTGGTCGGAGAGCACGCGCGGGGCCGAGCTGGGCCAATATGTGAATCTCTTTTATTTCCTGAGCAACCGCCGCATGATCGGCACCAAACTGGGGGTCTTCGAGTACACCCATCCGAACATCGCCGTGGACGAAATCCGAATCCGGTTTCCGTACCGGCAGCGGATCTGGAAGGCCTGGATGTATATCGAAATCGAGCCCGGCGCGCGATTCCTCCGAGACAACGATTATCGCTTCGGGCCTGAGTTGACGATCACCATTGACCTGCTTGCCGGTCACGTACCAGAATAGAAGCTCATTGATCTGTTGTCGTTGTCCATGAAAGCTTCCTATCGTTTTCTGTTCGGTACGCTGCTGTTTTCCCTGGCGGTTGTCCTTGGGATTGGCCTTTGGATGCTCCACCGCGCCAGCCAGGCGGAATGGGCGCGCTTCGAGACCATGATGGAGCAGACCGACCGGCTGGTGCAGGCCGAGATGCGCGATCTCCTCTGGAATCTTGATGTAAATGGGGTGCAGGCACATGCGGACCGCACCTTCGAGGAGCCGGAAGTGGTGCGGGTGCGAATCCTCGATCCGGCCGGCGTGGCAACTGTGAGCCGGATGCAGGAAGATGTCCCGCACGAGCAAGTTCGCCTCCGGCGCTTCGAAATCCGACAGGAGGGTCGCCTGCTTGCGGAGGTCGAAATGGGCTATACGACGGCCCTGGTCCAAGCACGTATACGGCACTGGCGTTCCGGGCTGCTGTGCCTGATCGGCGCGCTGGGGGTGATGTTGTTGGCCGCCGATTTCGAACTCCGGCGCATGGTCTGGCGCCCGCTCGCCCGGTTTACCGCCGATGTGCGCGCCGGTCAGCGGGGAGATTCCTCCGCCGGAGGCATGGCCGCCGAAGTGCGCGAGTGTGTCGAGGCCTTTCAGGCCTTTGCCGACGGAGAAGCCAAGCGCAAAATGATCGATCGCCGGCGGGTGGAGACCCTCGAAAAGCAGACCGCGGAGCTGCAGACCGATATTCGCGAGCGCGAAGCCGCGGAGGCCGCGCAGCGCCAGGCTCAGAAGATGGAGGCGTTGGCCCGCATCAGCGGTGGTGTCGGGGCGGAATTCAACAATCTGCTCACCAGCATCCTCGGCTTCAGTGCCATGGCCCGTGATCAGTTGAAACCCAACAAGCAGGCCTACGCCGACATCGAAGAAGTGCTCCACGCCGGTGAACGCGCCCGAACGCTCACGCAGCAGCTTCTCTCCCTCGGCCGCTGCCGCCAACTGGAATTGCGAAAACTACCCGTGCGCGAGCTGCTCGACGATCTCGCGGAAACCGCGCAAGAGCACGCAGGCCCCGCCATCACGGTAGAGGCCCATTTCGATACAGAGAAAGGCTATCTCTTGATCGACGAGCCGGCCCTGAAGCAGGTCTTTGCCGCGTTGGCCGCCAACGCACGGGAATCCATGCCGAAAGGTGGCCGTGTCACGATCGAGTCCAAAGAGACGTTTCTCGATCAGGAGGAAGTGCGGCATCTCCCCGATCTGGACCCAGGTTCTTATGTCCTGATCTCCTTCATCGATACCGGCGTTGGAATGACCGCAGAGGTACGCGAGCAGGCGATGGAACCTTTCTTCACGACGCGCGGCCCGACGCACACGGGTTTGGGCCTCTCGACGGCCCACGGGATTATCCGGCAGTGCAAAGGCAATCTCGAGATCTACAGCGAACGGGGGCGCGGCACGCAGGTCCTGGTTTACCTGCCACTCCACACCGCCGATGCCGCGGAAATCGGTCCACCCCAGAAGTCGGAGACCACCGGTGCCGAGACGGTTCGGGGCACCGAGACCGTGCTCGTAGTGGAAGATGAAGAGTCGGTGCGCCATATGTCCCGTCGGCTGCTCGAAGCGCAGGGCTACACCGTCCTCGATGCTAATGACGGTGACGTAGGGATCCAGGTCGCGGCGGATTTCTCCGAGCCGATTCACCTCATCCTCTCCGACGTAGTCATGCCGACCTTGAACGGCCCTGACATGATCAGCAAGATCCGCGAAACGCGGCCCGACTGCCGAGTGCTATACATGTCAGGCTTTGCGGAGACTCGCCTTCCCGATATCGACGAATCGGGACGCGCCGTGAACCTGATGTTGAAGCCCTTCACGCGCGAGATCCTCTATCGACGCATCCGGGAGGTGCTCGACGACGACACGCCGCCCGCACCGGTTTAATCAGCGGCTGGCGCGCGCTATTCGAAGTGCACCTGCACGTCGACCGGTTCGCCGGGAACCAGGCCGATGTAACGTACGGTGTAAGTGGTGCCGGGCGTCACGGGGATCAGATCGGTAAAGGAGCCGACGGAAATCAGGTCGCCGCGGCGCAGGCGATGCCCGCGGGCGTGGAGCGCGTCGCGCAGCCAGAGGACAGCCGCCAGCGGATGGCCCATCACGTCGCGTGCCTGTCCGCGGGAGACAAGGTCGCCGTGCGCATCGAGCAGTTCCACGCGAAAGCCGGCCAGGCGCTGAAAGCCGTCCTCGCGCATGGAGATGGGCAGGGGGGCGCCCAGCACCCCGAAGCGGGCGCCCGCATTGATGACGGCAAGATCGGCGTCGGAAAAAGGAACATCGCTCCGGTAGAGTAAATCGGGCACTTCAATGAAGGGGATGACCGCGTCGATAAACGGGCCAGCCTCTTCCGGGGTGGCGGCGTTATTGATGATCCCGCTGCCGATGCGCAGGATCAGGTCGCCTTCGACCATGAGCCGCGCGCCCGAAGCCGCCGGAATCCGCGCGGGGGAGGGGAGCAGCATCTCCTCGAAGAGCACGCCGTAGATGGGTGCCTCCGCACCGATCTGGCGCCGGGCCGCATCGGAGGTCAGGGCGATCTTATACCCCACGGGATCGCCAAGCCGCCTGGCGGTGCGCTGCAGAAAGCGCGGTTGCGCCTGCATCGCCTGCTCGACGGTGCGCAGTTCGATGATGGGGGAAGCGGGCGTGGCCCTGAGCCACGACCGCGCCAGGGCCTCGATGTCGCGCTCCTGGGCGGCATCGCGAGAAGGCGCCGTCGCGCAGCCCGCGGCAAAGAAGCCACACCACAGGCACGCCAGCAGCGCTGCCACACAACGGGGCATCCTGCAGGCTCGCACGGTTGCATCTTGAATGGGGCGCAGCATATCCTTTTCTCCCGGAGCGAGACCCAGTATAAACGCCGCTCGTCGAATGAAACGAGAACAGTAGGCAGTGCGGCCGCGCCGGTCAATGACGGGGATGGCACGGCCCAAACAGCGAGGAAACAGCATGCCGGAGAAGGTCATCATTATTGGAACAGGCGCGGCGGGGCTCACGGCGGCGATATATACCGGGCGCGCCGACCTCAAACCGTTGGTCATCGAAGGGCTGGAGCCCGGCGGCCAGTTAACCACCACGACGGAGGTCGAAAACTATCCTGGATTCCCCGAAGGCGTCATGGGGCCCGATCTTATGGCGCACATGAAACAACAGGCGGAGCGATTCGGCGCGCGGTTTATCATGGATCGTGTGGTGGCCTCCGATCTGCGGGCCTCGCCGATGACGCTGAAGTTGGAAGGCGGCGAAGTGTTGGAGGCGGATAGCATCGTGATTTCGACTGGCGCGAGCGCGAAGTATCTCGGGCTCGAATCGGAACAGAAGCTGATCGGGCGCGGGGTTACCTCCTGCGCGACCTGTGACGGCGCCTTCTATCGGGACGTTCCCGTGGCCGTGATCGGCGGCGGCGACAGCGCCGCGGAGGAGGCGCTCTTCCTCACGCGTTTTGCCTCGAAGGTCTACGTGGTTCATCGTCGCGACGAACTACGCGCTTCAAAGATCATGGCGCAGCGGGTTCTGGAGCATCTAAAGATCGAAATGGTCTGGGATTCGGTCGTCACCGCAGTGCTGGGGGTTGAAGAGAACGAGGTGAAGGGGCTTCGCTTGCGCAACGTGAAGACAGACGAAGAATCGACACTCGATGTGGCCGCGATGTTTGTGGCGATCGGGCACACGCCCAATACCGAGCCTTTCAAGGGGCAGCTTGAAATGGACGACAAGGGGTATCTCACCACGCAACAGACACGCACGGAGATTCCCGGCGTGTTTGCGGCGGGCGATGTCCAGGATTCCGTCTACCGCCAGGCCATCACCGCCGCGGGCACCGGCTGCATGGCGGCGCTGGAGGTGGAGCGGTACCTCGCCGAACTTCATGAATGAAAAGAACCATGCGGCCGACTCGGTGATTTCGACGGAGTGGGGAACCTACCGTCGCCTGCTGCAATACGCGAAGCCCTATCTTCGCCGGCTCATCCTCGGCGTCGTCTTCGGTGTCCTCTGCGGGGGTTCAACCTTCGGCCTGCTCAGCTCGATTAAGGTTGGGTTGGATCATACCACTGGCGATGGCGGTGCAGCCACGGATTGGATGATGCAGCGAATGGAGGGCGTGGTCGACCCGGCGCAGAGCACCCTGGCGGCGACCGTTCTGCTGCTCATGCTGCTGCCCGCTTTTGCCGCACTGCGCGGGCTCGGCTTCTACCTGAGCAAGTACTACGTCCAGTGGGTCGGGCATCGGGTCGTGATGGACCTGCGCAATAACCTCAACGCGCATATTCTCGATCTACCCATGTTGGCACTCGGCCGCAGCCGGACCGGCGAGCTGATTTCGCGGACGACGAACGATACGCAGCAGGTGGAAACCGGCGTCTCCACGGTCCTGGGCGACCTGGCGCGCGAACCGTTCGTACTGCTGGCGGCGATCGGAATGCTTGTCTATCTCGACCTTCGGCTGGCCGCGATCAGCCTGGTTCTCTTCCCGATCTGCATCGTGCCGGTGGCCATCTTCGGGCGCAAAGTGCGGAAATCGGCGCGAGAAAGTCAGGCCAACCTTGGCGATCTTGCCGCCATGCAGCAGGAGACCATCGTGGGCAGCGCCATTGTGAAGGCATTCGGGCGGGAGACGGACGAAAAAGAGCGCTTCCACGAAAAGTGCATGGCCGTCTTTCGCAGGCAGGTCCGTGTCACCCGCGCGCGCGCCGCGGTGACGCCCATTGTCGAATTCATCAGTGTTCTTGCGGCCTGCGCCCTGCTGGTCTATGCGCGCTGGGCCGGTCTCAGCCTCAGCGATCTGCTGCTCTTTCTCGGGTCCATGATCGTGATGTACGACCCGGTGAAAAAGCTGAGCCGCCTGCATCTCGGCGTGCAGCAGACCTCTGCCGCCGCCGACCGGATCTTCGAGGTGCTCGATTACGACGTGGCCATTCGCGAGCAGCCGAATGCCGTCGTCTTCGATGAGCCCGTTCGCGAGATCGAAATCGACCGCGTCTCGTTCCGCTACGCAGACGAATGGGTCTTGCGGGAGATCGATCTTCATGTCCCGGCCGGGGAAGT
>SLOV01000344.1 GCA_007132345.1 Kiritimatiellia bacterium | reverse complement strand
GCCGGAAGGTGGGGGCCTAATGATTACATTCCAGTCGGCAACCAATTCGCCAACGTTTGCATAGGTGACTTGATTAGCGGCAACAACCGAGAACAACTGCTCCGCGAGTGGGGCGAGTAGGATGAGTTCGGCGGAGTCGTAAATCGCGCCAACATCGTCGTTGGTTAACATTAGATCTACAAAAGAGTATCCGTCGGCGATCGGTTCTGTCGGGTTTACAGGCTCCAACTGCACAATCAACGCCCCGTCCGCCCGTTCCGCATTCAGCCCGGCGGCCATGAGGAGCGCCCCACAAATCGCGAGCCGCAGGGCGGAGGTGAACCGCTGGACCGGTTTGGGCAAAGGAGGATGGAGCGATGACTTCATGGCGGGTTCCTGAGTTCTGGCAGTTGAATCGCGAATGGTGAGTCGGAGGGTAGCATTGGCGAGTGATGGGGGCAATGGGTTTTGGGGACGGCGTGTGGGCTTGTAGGCTCAGAGGGGAGGAACCACGAATGGACCCCGCAGCAGAGCGCAGCACGCTGCGGGGCAGGCGCGAATGGGAGAGAGGTGAAGGGCGGGGAGAGGTGGGTGTAGGAGTACGAGTAGGAGTAGGAGTAGGAGTAAGGGTATGGAGTAAGGGTAGGCGAGTAAGGGTATGGGGAGTAAGGGTATGGGGGCGAGTAAGGGTGCCTGCTCCCCGTAAGACGGGAACACTTCCGAATGGCACTAATATAAGACAGTGGCTCAGCGGGACGCTTCGCCCTACCTTTACGCGCAAGTGTCTGGTGGGTAGGGCGAACCGTCCCCGGTGAGCCGCAGGGGTGCCATCCGAAATCGTCCTTGTTTTAGCGCCATTCGGAACACTTCCCGTCTCCCAAAGCCCATCAGCACGAAACCCCCGGCCGGCTTGCGAATCGCCGCTTTGGCTCCGGGGGACGGGATGTGATCCCGTCCTACGCCAGCCTGCTCCCCGTAAGACGGATCACTTCCCGTCTCCCAAAGCCCATCCGCCCACCCCACCCTTACTCGGATACCCTTACTCGCACACCCTTACTCGGATACCCTTACTCGAGGGCTGACAGAACTTCCATCGCACCGCAAACCTCGCAATTCTTAGTATGGCCCTTGCCGCCTGAAGGCGGGACTACAAACGGGCGAAGACCCGGCGGAAGACCGTTCGTAGTACCTGCTTCAGCAGGCCCGAAGGACCGTTCCTGGCCATACTGAGAATTGCTGCTTTATTGGCATCGACATCCACGCTTCAACGTGGATCAATGCTCGAATGAAGCACCGCCATTTGAACCATGAGCGTTACACCCTGGCCGGCCTGGATGACGTGATTGCACGTGGGAAGTTGGCCGATTGGAAGGCGCTTCGAGACGAAATGCGTCGCGATCCGGCGCTCGCGCCGAAAGTGACTAAGGTCTGTCGGCCCAAACTCTCGGATCCCTACGCGCAAAGATACCATTTCTGGGCGAACTATGTGCGACTGCGATGAACAGAGCAATGAGTGGGAAAGCGTCCTGCTCGCGGCGGCCAGACTCCAGGGGCTGCTGGGAGAAGGTGTATTGGTGGGAGGAACAGCAGCGGCACTGATTGCACGGCACCGATTCTCCCACGACGCGGACCACGTTCTCGAAGACCTCAAAGGCCGTTTCGATGAAGTGCTCGCCACTTTGGAAGCAGTCGCGGGCTGGGAGACAGCGCGTGTCCAGCGTCCGATCCAGATTCTGGGCAGCCTGGACGGCATTGAAACCGGCATTCGACAGTTGATCCGAAAGACACCGCTCGAGACCACGGAAGCGACCGTTGGAGAGGAGACGATTCGAATTCCAACGCCTGCGGAGATCCTGCGTATTAAAGCGATCCTGATCCTTAAACGGAATGCGGCCAGGGATTATCTGGATTTCGCGGCCATTGCGCAATGGCTCGGCCCTGAGAAGACGATCGAGGCAATGAGCCGTTTTGACGATCTCTACCGTCAGGACAATGGCGAGTCTCCGCTGATGCAGTTGCAGGTTCAACTCTCTAACCCAATGCCATACGACCTCGAATCGGATGATCTGTCCGAATATCGCCACCTGGCCGAAGAGTGGCGGAGTTGGCGGCAGGTCGCCGACACATGCAAACGAATCGCGGTAACTCTCTTCGATCAGCAACCTGGGAACGGCGAAATCCGCCATCCTCTCCCCTGAAGCCCCACGCGGGAGAGTCTCGAAGCCCGGTCCCTTATTTTAAAGCAGACGCGCCCCGCCACCCTGCCCCGCAAAGGCCTCGAAACGCACGCGCGACGGATAGGCCGCCAGAAAGAAGAGCAGCAGGACGGCGAGCGGAACCAGGAAGACGAGGTTCCGCGTCAGCAGCACCGCCACGGAGCAGAACAGGGCAGGCCCTTCCAGCAACGCCCATCGAACTATGCAGGCCGTCAGATAGGCGCGCTCCGCCCGGTCGGCGTCGGACAACCCTTGCGCCTTCTTCATCAACGTTTGGTACATCAGGAGCGAAACCGGAACGCTGCCCGCAAGCAGCAGCGCCGTGACGATTTGAAACGGCTGATCCTGCTCGAGAGAGAAGACCGCCTCGCGACCGGCCATAACGATCGCCACGACGCCAAAGCTGAGCATCCCCACCAGCAAAGCGCCGAAGATGAAAGGCAGGACGCGAAGGGGCTCATCAAGCGGGCTCGAATGCATCATGCAGGCTCCTCGAACCAGGCATCCTCGACAGGAATGCCCTTACGCCGGTACTCGTCCAGGTCGAGCGGCTTTGAAACGGCGCGGAAGGAACCATGCACCTTGCCCGTTTCGTCGGTGCGCTCGATTTCGTAACGGAACAGATCCTGCAACACCACCTGGTCCCCTTCCGTGCCGCGCACTTCGGTGATGTGGCTCACTTTACGACTGCCGTCATGCAGTTGTTCCTGCTGCACAATGATGTCCAGCCCCGACGCAATCTGCTGGCGAATGGCAAAGACCGGCAGGTTCAGGCCGGCAAAGAGCGCCAGCGTTTCGAGCCGACTCACCGTATCGCGCGGCGTCGCCGCGTGCATCACCGCCAGGCACCCGCGGTGACCGCTGTTCAGCGCCTGCAAGTAGTCCATGGCCTCCGCCCCGCGGATTTCGCCCAGGATAATCCGGCTTGGCCGCATCCGGAGCGAATTTCGCAAGAGGTCGCGCAGGGTCACTTCGCCCTTGCCCTCGATGTTCGGGGGCCGGGTCAGCAGACGCACCGTGTGGCGTTGGTTCAACTCCAGTTCGATCGTGTCTTCGATCACCACGATCCGCTCGCCTTCGTCCAGATACGTGGATAGCGCGCCCAGCGTTGTCGTTTTGCCGCAGCCGGTGGCACCGGAAAAAAGGAGGTTCTTCTTGGCGCGCACCGCCGCCACGAGGAACTGGGCCATACGCGCGTCCAGTGTGCCGAAGCCGACCAGATGGTCGACATTGGTGATCGTGTCGAGGAACTTGCGGATCGTCACCATGGCGCCGCCAACCGCGAGCGGAGGCGTGATGACATTGACGCGCGAGCCATCCGGCAAGGCGAAGTCCGCATAGGGCACGCTCTCGTCGAGACGCCGACCGGTGCCCTCCATCATCTTCTCCACCGTGGTGCGCAGGTGTGCTTCGCTGTTGAAGGTGATCAGGGTCGGCGTTTTGCAGCCCCCCTTCTCCACGAAAATCTCGTTCGGTCCATTCACCATGATTTCCGTGATGTCCGGATCGGCCAGCAAGCTCTGCAACGGACCGAATCCGAGCAGGTCGTGGCACAGGCTGTCCAGCAGGGCATCCTGGTTTTCGCTCTCCAGCAGGCGGCGTGCCTCGCGGTCCAGTTTCTTGATGAAGTGCCGTCCCCGCTCCTTCACCATCTCGGCGGTCATCGTGTCGCTGAGCGAAAAGGACATAGCAATGTCCTGCCGGAGCTTCTGCTTGAGTTGCGCCAGATCCATGTGTCCCCCCTTTTCTGCTTGAACGCGATCAGGCGTTCACAATTTGCTCCGCGGCAAAGAAGATGCCGATTTCCCGCTCCGCGCTGGCCGGGCTGTCGCTGCCATGCACGGCGTTTTCCGTCATGCTATCTGCAAAATCGGCCCGAATCGTCCCCGGCGCGGCGTTCGCGGGATTGGTCGCGCCCATAATTTCGCGCGCCTTCGATATGGCGCCTTCCCCGCCAAGGACCATGACCAGGACCGGGCCGGAGGTCATGAATTCGACCAGTCCTTCGAAGAAGGGTTTGCCGATGTGCTCCTGATAGAAGACATCGCAGGTAGCACGGTCGAGGTGCTGCATGCGGGCGGCACAGATCTTCAGCCCGCCTTTTTCGAAGCGGTCCAGAATGGCCCCCACCACGTTCTTGCGTACCGAGTTCGGTTTCAAAATGATCAATGTCTGTTCAACGGGCATTTGCTCTCTCCTTTTACAATCGTGCAGGGGTGGAGTCTGCAACGGCGTGGAGCTTCAGGCAAGCCCGCGATTGGGGAGAGAGCGATGTCGAATGGGTCGAGACATCTCAGGTGCTGGGCGGCCATTTGAGACTCCTGAAAAATCAGTCATGGGACATGCCTGCTGCTATTGGTATGGATTGGCGTCGCGACCGCATCGAGGTTTTCGGGCTTCCCAATCGCATCAAGCCAGCTCGGCCTGTGTATCGATGCGCGTGGCCCGGTCATGCGCCTCGACAATTCTGCGGATTGTCTCGTCCCGCCCAGCGGGGCCGAAGGCCTTCACAAACTCGCAGACCCTGAAGCGCGCGTCGCGCTGCGTGTATTGGGCTTCCCATTTCCGATACCGCGCCTCGGCCTGCGTATTCTCCCAGGGATAGGAGACAGGCGGACGGGCCGCGCCACAACGCCAGGGCTTCGAGGTGAGCCGCGCACGAAAACACTCCTGCTTGCGGGTGAGCTTCACGTAGAGAGGATCCGCGTCCAGGTCCGCGAGCGTGGCGGCTGTCTCGTCGGAGAGCGGTTCGTACAAACGGTCCGTGAAAAGCAATCGCAACCCTTCGCGCGTGCGATAGAGCCGGAACCCGCGCCCGGGGTTTTGCTCGGCCCACGCATAGATCTTCGCAGTCTGTGCTTCGCGAATCGCACGCTCCCGCTCCGCGCGCCGCTTCCGGCTGAACGATGCCAGTACGCCCGCCACAATGCCGGCGGGGGGAGGTCGGTCGAAATCGACGTCGACGAACATCACGTTCCGGCAGTTCAAGACCAACGCACCGTATCGGTTTCGGGTCACCAGCGCGGCGGGAGGATCGTCTGAGCCGATCTGCTTGAGGATTTCCTCCCGGATGGGACGATCGTGGTACTCGTAACGCTTGAGTTCATCGCCGCCGGTGAACCGCTCGAAGATCTGCTTCGCCCTTGCGGCGGCCGCGTCGCGCGCCTCTTGCATGGAGGTGAAGGACCAGGCGCTTGCGTCAAACACCTGGCTGTGTCCATCGTGGTCTTTGCCTTTGTACTGTGCGCGAGCCCAATAAGGGGGAATGTTCATGCGTGGCTCCTCCGACGTTTGGGGTGCTTCCAACCAGCGCGCGGATTCTGCGGTCCCGGCGCATGGACGTCAATTGCGGCGGCTCGCGAGCAGACCCTTTGTTCCGCCTCAGGGTGTAACGTTTCAAGCAGATTCCTTCGGGTTAAGCTTGATTTGCGGCGTGCGAAGGCATTCTCTTGAACTACCTCATGAGTGCCCCTCTCCTAGTGATTGCAATTGGCGGAAATTCGTTGATCCGCGACTCCACGCACATGACCGTGCCGGACCAGTATCAGGCCGCGGGTGAGACAAGTCATCATATCGCCGCCGTAATCAAGATGGGCTATCGCGTCCTTGTCACCCATGGCAACGGCCCGCAGGTGGGCTTTATTCTTCTGCGATCCGAGCTGGCTCGGGACTTTCTTCATAGCGTGCCGCTCGAAGTCTGCGTCGCCGACACGCAAGGCGCCATTGGCTACCAGATCGCACAGACCCTCGGAAACGAGCTTCGGCAACTCGGCATCGAACGCGCCGTTGCACCGGTCGTGACCCAGGTGGTGGTAGACACTGACGACCCGGCGTTTCAGAACCCCAGCAAGCCGATTGGCCCATTCATGACGGAGGCGGACGCGAAATCGCACGAGTTGGAAGTGGGCTGGCACATTCGGGAAGACGCCGGGCGGGGCTGGCGGCGGGTCGTCGCGTCACCACGTCCGCTTGAGATCGTCGAACTGCCCGTGATCCGCGAGTTGCTGGCCCAGGAGTTCATCGTCATCGCGGCCGGGGGCGGGGGGATTCCCGTTCTGCGGGATGCAACCGGCGCTCTCCAGGGAGTTCCGGCAGTGATCGACAAGGACCAGACGACCTCCCTGTTGGCGCGCGAGTTGAGCGCCGATGTCTTCCTGATCTCCACCGGCGTCGAGCGCGTGGCCCTTCATTTCCGAACTCCTCAAGAAAAATGGTTGGAGCGAATCACATTGGACGAGGCCATTCGCTATCGCGATGAAGGCCACTTTGCCCCTGGCAGTATGCTCCCGAAAATCGATGCCGCCATCGACTTTCTGCGGGGCGGCGGAAAACACGTGATTGTAACCAGCCCGGAAAAGATCGAAGAGGCGCTGCAAGGGCATACAGGAACGCACATCGTGCCCGGCTGAAGAACGTCATGGCAAACCGCACGACAACGGAACAGGACGTGGAAGCCAAAGAGAACGGCTGGATGACTGGCTTTGTCTGCCTGCGTTGCGGCGCGGAAGAGGGAACTTCGTTTCGCGGCTACCTCTGTCCCGCTTGCGGTGGGAACCTGGACGTGACGTACGATGTCGCCGCCCTTCGCCGTTTGTGGGAAGAGGGGCGACTGCTCGACACGGAACGCGCCGACATGTTCCGATATCGCCGGCTGATGCCGATTCGCGATCTGACCCATGCCCCTCGCCTGCGGGTCGGCAACACACCGCTGCTTCCCGCGCCACGCCTGGGCGAAGCGCTCGGCTTGCGCAACGTGTTTCTGAAGGATGACGGGCTGAATCCCAGCGGTTCGTTCAAGGATCGGGCCAGCGCCCTGGTCATTGCCCGCGCCAGAGAGTTGGGCGCGGACGTGGTCGCCGCCGCGAGCACCGGCAATGCGGGCAGCGCCATGGCCTGCATGGCGGCGAGCCTGGGGATGCCGGCCGTGATCTTCGTTCCCGAATCGGCGCCGCGCGCGAAGCTGGCCCAGCTCCTGATTTTCGGGGCACATGTCATCGCCGTGCAGGGCAACTACGACGATGCTTTCGATCTCTGCTCGCGCGTATGCGAGGCGCGCGGCTGGTTCAATCGCAATACGGGCCTGAACCCCTACACGCGCGAGGGCAAGAAGTCGTGCAGTTTCGAACTCTGTGAGCAACGGAACTGGGTTCCGCCCGATTGGGTGATTGTCTGCACGGGCGACGGCAACATTATCAGCGGCATCTGGAAAGGATTCCGCGACCTGTATGACATCGGAAGCATCGACCGGCTGCCGCGCCTCGTTGCGGCGCAGGCCGAAGGCAGTGCCGCTATCACGCGTGCGGTGCAACGGCTTCGCGCCGAGAACGCCCCTCCAGGGCCGGCGCTCTGGCGCGATCTGAAGATCGAACCGGTCGAGGCGAAGACGGTTGCCGATTCAATTTCGGTAGACGACCCGCGCGACGGTCTTGCGGCCGTGCGCTGCGTGCTCGAATCGGGTGGCGATGCGGTGGCGGTGCCCGACGAGGAGATTCTGGCCGCGATCCAGGAGCTAGGCCGTCGAACGGGCGTCTTTGCCGAGCCCTCCGCCGCCGCATCGGTTGCAGTACTTCGTCGACTCGCCGCGGCTGGGTCGATCGGGGCGGACGACCATGTGGTCTGCCTCATTTCCGGTTCCGGGCTGAAGGATGTGGACGCAGCCCGGCGGGCCGCGGGCGAGCCGCATCGCGTGGCCCCCGACCTGGATGCCACGCTTTCTCTGCTTGAACAACTTGGTCTTTCCTGACGACACACGCAGACCCGAAAGGAGCCCCCCATGAGTATCGCCAAACAGATCAGCCGACTGGGAACCGAGACGGCCTTTGCCGTATCGGCCGATGCCGCCGAATGGGCCGCACAGGGGCACGATGTCTTTCCGTTTCATCTCGGCGACATGAACATCCGGACACCGCTCAACATCATCGAGGCCGGGCACCGGGCCATGCTCGATGGCAAGACCGGCTATGCGCCCGCCCCAGGCATCCCGCAACTTCGCGAAGCGATTGCACAAGACATCGGCGCGGCGCGCGGCGTGGAGTACCGGATGGAGGAAGTGTCCGTGCAGCCGGGCGGCAAGCCGTCGATCGGCAAGTTTCTCATGGCACTCATGAATCCCGGTGATGGCGTGCTTTATCCGAATCCCGGCTACCCCATTTACGAGTCGCAGATTAACTACCTCGGCGGAGTCGCCCTCCCCTACGGATACCATGCCACCGATCAGGGCTTTCGAATCGACCGTGAACAGGTCGAACGCCAGATCGGACCGACGACGCGGCTGCTTTTCTACAACAACGGGCAGAACCCGATCGGCGCCGAGTCGGACGAAGAAGAAATGCAGTGGCTGGCGGATCTCTGTCTGAAGCATGACCTGTGGGTCTACTCCGACGAGCCCTATTTCGATATCCGTTACAAAGGCGCGTCGCGCAGTATTGTCAGCCTGCCCGGCATGCGCGAGCGCACGGTGATCGGCCACAGCTTTTCGAAGAAGTATGCGATGACCGGCTGGCGACTCGGCTCCGCGGTTGGCCCGAAGCAGGTCATCGACATCATTTCGAAGCTCAACGTCAACTACGAATCGTGCACCAACCATTTCGTGCAGATCGCGGGCGTGGAGGCATTAACCGGCGACCAGTCCGGGCACCTCGACATTGTGCGGACGCTGAAGGAAAGGCGGGACCGACTCACGGAGTTACTGAACGCGATTGAGGGCGTATCGGCTTATCGTGCCGACGTCACCTTCTATCTGTTTCCTGATGTTACGGGGGTCTTTCAACGGCGCGGTTACACCGACCAGCAGAAATTCCGCCGTGACGCGCTCGAGAATGCGGGCGTTTCTTTCTGTTCGCGCAGCCATTTCGGAACACCGTTGCCTGGAGAGGAGCGCATCTTCATCCGCTTTGCCTATTCGGGTATTGATGTGGATCGTATTGAAGAAGGCATCACGCGCCTGAAGGCCTACTGGGAGTCTTAATTGCTGAACACTGAACACTCCCTTACTCCTCCACCCCAAGCCTATGTCCCCCGCCGCTCACGCCGAGCGCGCATTCCTTGCCCAACACCCCAGAAGCACGCGAGGACTACGCAACCCCAGGCAAACAGATCGCCGCGCCGCGTGTAAAAAGTCAGCGCCATCTCCTCGGGCGGCGTCAGCACCCACACCTTCAGAGAGCCCTCCACAAAAGTATTTCCGGTGTCGTCCGCCAGCGTCGCGGCGATGACCCCAAACTCGTCGATGTGCCCGCTGATCCCCGTATTCGCCGCGCGAACCGTCGGCACACGATTCTCTACGGACCGGAAGACGCCATGCGCCAGATGCTGCCGGGAGGCGGAAGACTGCTCGAACCAGGCGTCGTTCGTCTGGTTGATGAGTAACCGCGCGCCAGCCAGCACGGCCCGACGCCCCAGATAGGGCAAGGTGTCCTCGAAGCAGATCAGTGGCGAAAGGGCGACAGGCGGCCGATCCATCGTCATGACCACCGCATTGGTACCAGCCGAGAAGCTGGCCTGGTTCGGTGTCAGCGCCGTGAGGAATGGCAGCAGGTTCTCGAACGGGAGGTACTCGCCAAAGAGGACCAGGTGCTGCTTGTCGTAGCCCGCACGCAAGGTCGCCTTCTCGTCGAACAGAAACGAGCTGTTGAAGAAGATGGGTTCTCTGTCATCGGTCCACGCCGTATCCGTGGAGCCGACCAGCAGCGGTGTCTTGCCCCAGGTCAGCGAGCGGACAAAGTCATAGCAGACTTCGCTGTTCCGCACGTCGGCGGGCAAGGCGGTTTCCGGCCAGACGATCAGGTCGAGGTCGCCCTCCTCCTGAACCTCGAGGGTATGCCGGTGCAATCGCTCGAAGATCAGGTCGACGGTCGATGCATCCCATTTGAAGGGCTGTGGGATGTTCGGCTGCACGATGCCGATATGGATGGGGGTGCTCGGAGGCCGCGGCGAGCGAATGACCTGCATGCCCCAACTCATCGCCAGGGCCACAACCAGGAGCGGCAGCAGGATCTCGGGGTGCGCCGTGCGGCCAGGGCGGGCGCCGGCCAGGAGATAACGAAGCAGCGTGGTGCCAATGCCTAGATTCAGCACCAGCAGCAAGGCGCTGACGGCATAGACGCCACCCCAGGAAGCGATCTGAATCAAAGGCACGAACTCAAACTGGCTGATCGCAAGCGTGTTCCAGGGAAACCCCGTGAACCAGATACTGCGCGCATATTCCAGCGTCACCCAGACGGCGGCGCCCACCACCATGAAGCCGAGATTGTTCCACCACTTCGCGGGATCGCGCTGCCGCAGCCAGAGACAACAGAAGAGGGCGAACGGCGCGACATAGAGCGCACAATAGGCGGCCAGTAGCAACCAGCCGAATACCGTCACGTAACGGAGCCAACTTACGATGGGCAGCCAGAAAGCGAGGCCGGCCACATAGCCGAGCTTCAATGCATCCCGCGGCGAGGCGCCGCGCACCGCAAAGAGCAGCGGAATCAACCCCACCCATGCCAGTTCCTTCCACTCAAGCGGGGGAAATGCCGATGCCAGCAATAACCCAGAAGCCACGGCACCAAGCCACGGCAGACGCTTGCGCCAGCTTGTACTGAGTTGAAAGACCTTCATGCAGTGCGCCAATGTGGATCAGGCGTCCGCCACCGACAAGCCTCTTACCCCTCAAAAGAGACCAGCCCGGACTCCCGCAAGCTCAGATAGGCCTGCCGCTCATCGCCGCCACCCCGGTTCACGATGACGTGGTCCAGCACTTCAATGTCGAGAATACGTCCCGCATCGATCAACTGCCGCGTGATGCGCAGGTCCTCGCTGGACGGTGACACATCGCCGGAGGGATGGTTGTGAGCCAGAATAACGGCGCGCGCCCCGGCCCGGATCGCCTCGCGAAATACCTCGCGCGGATGCACCAGGCTGGCGTCGAGGATGCCCTTGGAAACCTCCACGGGCGCTCGTAACAAGCGATAACGCGTATCGAGGATCATGACCCAGAAGATTTCCTGCTCCGCTCGCTGCGCCAGAGCGCGCACCGTGCGTGCCGCCTGCTCCGGCGTTCGTACCTCGGCCCGCTGGTCATGACTCTCCTCGACAAGACGGCGCCCGATCTCCAGCGCCGCCTTGAGGATTTGCGCCTTCGTGCGGCCAATGCCCTTGAACTGCGCAAGGTCCTCCACCGAGGCGAGCGATAACTGTGTCAGCGTAAGATGATGTTTCATCAACTGCACTGCGAGATCGCTGGCATTCACCCCGCGTGTACCGGTTCGCAGCAGTAGAGCCAGCAGCCCCGCCTCCGACATGGCCGCGGCGCCTTTGCGCTCAAACGCCTCGCGGGGCCGCTCCTCAACCGGCAGCTCCTTCATGGTGCGATAGGGTGTTGTGCCGTCTGTCGCCTGCGCCGCAAGCTCCATACGTCCGCCCGACATGCTCAACCGGGCCGGCCCCGTGCTGCGCCAACCGGCGCGCACACGATCCGCCACCGTCTCCACGGCATCGTCGCTGCGCACCTCGATCCAGTGCACCGGAATCTGGTTTCGGAAGAACGTGCCCTGCTTCTTGGCCAACTGGCAGGTCCGGACCACCGTACGATAGATCGCCTCCTCGCGGCTCAACCGGCCGTCGAGCAGGGCGAACGCCTCCGCATAGCCGATCGCCTGGCGCGCCGTCTCGGAGAGGCCGCCAGCGGCGCGCAGCGACTGCGCCTCCTCCACAAGCCCGTCCTGGTACATCTGCTGGACACGTTCGTATATCCGGTGCCGCAGCGCCGTGCGATCCATGTCCAGCCCCACCACCTGTGCGGCGGCGCCCTGGGTGGAACGCCAATCGGCGGGTGGCGCCAGGTCCATGCGCGCCAGTTCCAGCGCGCGCATGAGGCGTCGCGGGTTGGAGGGGTCCTGCAGCGCTTCCCAATGGTCCGGCGATTCGATGCGCAGGGCCGCCTGCAGCCCTTCCACGCCATCCCGCTCGAACAATTCCCGCACCGCATCGCGCACCATCGGCGTCGGCCGCACGGTTCGCTCCAGGCCCGAGAGCAACGCCTTGATGTAAAGCCCCGTGCCACCCACCACCGCCAGGGGCCGCCCGGCCGAGGCCGCGTCGGCCGCGGCGCGCCGCGCGTGTTCGAGATAATCGCCCGTACTGAATTCTTCCGAGGGCGCCGCCAGATCGAGCCCGGCATAGCCCAGAGGCGGCACCTCTCCCGGTGCGGGCTTCGCGGTCCCTACCGACATACCGCGATAAACGTTCATCGAATCGGCCGACAGCAGGGTCAGTCCATCTTCACGGGCCAGATGCGCGGCCACGGCCGTCTTACCGATCGCTGTCGGCCCCACCAGCACGTAGGCGTGCTGCCCATCAAGAGCCGCCGCCGGATACGCGCCTGGAGCCGATCCGCTCATGCCGGGGTGCCCGAATCCGCATCGGGGTCAGGCTGAACCCCATTCTCTTTGAGGGGATGCGCCTCGATCCAGAAGGCCGAGAGAATATAGATGCCAACCCCGATGCAGATCGCGGCATCGGCTACGTTGAACGCCGGCCAGTGCCAACCCCGCACATGAAAATCGAGAAAATCCGTCACCGCCGAAAGCCGAATGCGGTCCAGCAGGTTTCCCACGATGCCGCCCACCATCAAAGCCATGGCCAGGGCATGGTCCCATGTGTCCGAAAGAAACGAGCGCCGGAAGATCACCATCAGCGCCAGCATCACGAAAGAGAGCACAATCAGGACCGAAGGATAGTCCCGGAACATCCCCCACGCCGCCCCGCTGTTTCGCACATAAGTGAGGTTGAAGAACCCGTCGATCACCGGGCGCGATTCGCCCAGGGCAAAACCGTCCCGCACCCACTGCTTTGTGATCTGATCGAAAAAAACGATGCCCGCGGCAAGCGCCACCACGGCTACGCCGCCCCAACCGGAACGACGGCCTGCCGCGCTGTCGTGCGTATCGAGATCAGTCACTGATCGAGCGGCTCAAACTCGGGCCAAAAGGCCGATACCGGGTGCGGCCTTTTTCGATTTCCGACTGGACCTGCACGCAATAGCGGGCGTGCGGCAGCACTTTCAAGCGCTCCTTCTCGATCGGCTCGCCGCTCAGTTCGCAGATCCCGTAGGTCCCGTTATGGATTCTCGCCAGTGCTTCGTCGATTTCGTAAACGATATCCTGTTCGGCGCCCACCAGCTTGAGAGCGAGTTCCCGCTCGAAATTGTCCGACCCATCTTCGCTCGAAGATGCGACATGCTCGCGATTCAGATTGTTGCCGGCGAGGAACGTGATCTCGTCGACCACCTGGTCACGCACGTTGAGCAGCAGCTTGCGAAAGAACTCCAACTCTTTCTTATTCAGCCGCTTTGCTGGCGCCTTCTTCTTGGGAGGCGACTGCGTCTCCGGACTGGGCACGGGCTTAGTCGGTGGTTTTTTCGCGGCCGCTTTTTTCGAGCCGGCCTTGGGGGCAGCCGCCTTCTTTACGGGCGCCTTCTTAACTGCGGGCTGCTTTGCGGCAGGTTTCTTCGCCACGGCCTTCTTGCTGGCACCAGCCGCCTTCTTCGTCGTCTTGGACTTGGCAACCTTCTTTGCGGCAGTCTTCTTCTTGGCCGTCTTGCGGGCCGGCGTCTTCCGGGGAGCCGTGTCTCGCTTTGACTTCGATGACGCGGCGGGTTTTGCTTTCGCTTTCTTCTTTGCAGCCATGATGTTTAGTCCCTACCTATTGGTTACCAGCAAGTTACGGTGCAACCTGAGCGGCTGCGGCAATGCGGATCGACCCCACAAAAGCGCGCCTAGTTAGCAGAGTGCCCGGCATATGTCAACTGTCTCGGAGCACCTCGATCCCGGCTCCGCAACGAGGCTGACCCTCCCTTGGTCCGCGATTGTGGTGCGCCCGTTCATATTCGGGAACCGTTCGCCCATTCACGCCGGCGCCTCCTGGCTCTGCGCTACGGGCCCTTGAATGCGAAAGACGAGTCCCTCGCGAGCATCCTCGGCCGCACTGGCCTCGACCGCCTGCCCTTCCACAAGGCCGCCCTCAAGAAGAAGCCGCGCCAGGGCGTCCTGGACACGCTTCTGAATGACCCGCTTCAAGGGGCGCGCCCCGAATACGGGGTCATACCCTTCCTTGGCGAGCAACTCCCGCGCGGAGGCATCGAGTTCCAGCGTAATGTTCTTGTCCGCCAGGAACCGGCGCAGCCGTTCCAATTGAATCTCCACAATCCGGCCCAACTGCTCCGGCTGGAGGCTATGAAAAATGATCGTCTCGTCGATCCGGTTCAGGAACTCCGGCCGGAAGTTGCGGCGCAACACCTCGAGCACATCGCGTTCGAGCGCCTCGTAGACCTCGTCGCCACGACGTGCGCCCGGCGACGCCTGCAAGACCTCCTGAATGCGCTCGCCGCCGAGGTTCGATGTCATGATCACCATGCTGTTCGTAAAGTTGACTGTCCGTCCCTGACCATCGGTCAGCCGGCCGTCGTCGAGAATCTGCAGCAGCACATTAAAGACATCGGGATGCGCCTTTTCAATTTCGTCGAAGAGCACTACCGCATAAGGTCGGCGCCGAACCTGTTCAGTGAGGTGCCCGCCCTCTTCATAGCCCACGTAGCCGGGCGGTGCCCCGATCAATCGCGCCACGGAGTGCTTCTCCATGAACTCCGACATGTCGATGCGGATCATGGCATGCTCGTCATCGAACAGAAACTCCGCCAGTGCGCGCGCCAGCTCCGTCTTGCCGACGCCCGTCGGACCCAGGAAGATAAACGAGCCAACCGGGCGGTTCGGATCCTGCAACCCGGAACGTGCACGGCGGACAGCATTGGAAACCGCAGCAACCGCCTCCTCCTGTCCGACCACGCGCGCACGAAGACGCTCCTCCATATCCAGCAGCTTCTGCTTCTCGCCTTCCAGCAGCTTGCTGACCGGAATACGCGTCCACGAGGAAACGATCTGTGCGATATCTTCCGCCGTGACCTCCTCCTTCAGCATCCGCGTCTCGGTCTGAAGTTCCGCCAGCTTCTGTTGCGCCTCGGCAATCTGCGCCTGCACATTCGGAATGCGCCCATACAGGATCTCCGCGGCGCGCTCCAGGTCGTTATTGCGCTTCGCCGCCTCTTCCTGGGTGCGCAGAACGTCCAGTGCTTCCGTCAGACTGCGAATGGTGGAGATCAGCTCCTTCTCCTTCTCCCAATGCAGCTTCTTACCCGCGCTCTCTTCGCGGAGCCGGGCCAGTTCCTCCTCGAGTTTGGACAATCGATCAAGAGAGGCCGCGTCTTTTTCCTTCTTGAGCGCCTGCCGCTCGATTTCGAGTTGCATGATGCGCCGCTCGATCACATCGATCTCCGTCGGCATACTGTCGATCTCCATGCGCAGGCGACTCGCCGACTCGTCAACGAGATCGATCGCCTTATCGGGCAGGAACCGGTCCGTAATATAACGATCGGCCAGCGCAGCCGCGGCCACCAGCGCCGCATCCTGAATACGCACGCCGTGATGCACCTCGTAGCGCTCGCGCAGCCCCCGGAGAATCGCCACCGTATCCTCCACCGTCGGCTCACCAACCATCACGGGCTGAAAACGCCGCTCCAACGCCGCGTCCTTCTCCACGTACTTGCGGTACTCATTCAGCGTCGTCGCTCCGACACAGCGCAACTCGCCGCGCGCCAGTGCCGGCTTGATCATATTCGATGCGTCCACCGCGCCCTCGGCGCCGCCCGCACCCACGAGTGTGTGCAGCTCATCCACAAAGAGAACGATCCGCCCCTCGGCCTCGATCACTTCTTTCACGAACGCCTTGAACCGGTCCTCGAACTCGCCGCGATACTTCGCTCCGGCCACCATGGCACCGAGATCCAGCGAAACCACCTCCTTATTCTCCAGGTTCTCCGGCACATCGCCCGAGACGATCCGTTGTGCCAGCCCTTCCGCGATCGCCGTCTTGCCCACCCCCGGCTCGCCGATCAGCACCGGATTATTCTTCGTGCGACGCGACAGCACCTGGATCACCCGGCGGATTTCCGAATCGCGCCCGATCACCGGGTCGAGCTTGCCGCTCCGCGCCGCCTGCGTCAGGTCAACGCCGTACTTCTTCAGCACCTCGTACTTGTCCTCCGGCGCAGGGTCCGTCACCCGCTGATTTCCCCGCACCGCCTGCAACGCCTGCAACACATCTTTTTCCTGCAACCCCAGGCTGCGCGCCATCTCACGGAACGGACTCGCCTCCACCTGCATGGCCGCCAGCAAGAGGTGTTCCGTGCTCACATACTCGTCCTTCATCCGCTCCGCCACGGAGAAGGCCTCGTCGAGAACCTGTTTCAGGGCGCGAGACAAATAGCGCTGCGCCGCCGCACCCTCAGTGCGCGGCTTCTTCTCCAGTGCAGCGCGAAGCTGCGTCTCGATCTGGCCCACATTCACGTTGAGCCGTCCGAGCAGCGGACGCACCACGCCGTCCTCCTGCTCGACAAGCGCCAGCAAGAGATGCTCCACGTCCAACTCAGGATGGCGGAACTCCTCCGCCAGGCGTTGCGCGCGATGCACCGCCTCCTGCGATTTTACAGTCAATTTATCCAATTGCATGATCGTCTCCCTGAAATCCAACTGTGCCACATTGGCACAGTCATAGACAAGAGAAATCCGAGATTGTTCACTGTAAATTCGACACTTCCGAAGACCGGGCTGAATCTCTACGCCGCTGGCGGCTCGAACCGGTTCTTGCCCTCGAACCGCTTGGTACCGTTGACGTAGCTGTAGTATTTGCGGCACTCGCAGGAGAGGTACTCGACATCGATCGGCGTGAACCTTCGTTTCGCCTCCGGCCAGCGTTCACCTTGCAGCTCGATCATCCGCTCGGCCGCCTCCTGGTGGCTGGCGCAGCCGAGATGCGCTTGCAGCAAATCCAGGAACGGTGCTGCACCGATGCCCGACGGCACCGGACTCTCCGGGTGCATCAGTTCGGGCCGGAAGAGGGCCAGGTCGACCAGCGCCATAAAGATGGGGAAATCGTTGGTCATGGCGAAGCGCGCATTGATCGCATCGTTCGCCGCCATCACGTTGCCCTGTGCCTCCCGGATGCAGGACTCCAGAAACGGCGTCACCTTCGGGAACAGCTCTACGCACGCCTCCAGCCGGTCATAAGCCCGCCCTTCCCAATGCACCGGCACGACCGGATACACCTCCGACTGCCAGGGTTGTTCGACTTCATGCAACAACGCGTGCCCGAGCTTCTCCCCATCCTTGAGCAGCGCCACATCGAGCGCATGCAGCGTCGATGCCTGATTACACCACCGCGCGAAGAAGAGCCCGTGAATCAGGTCCGGCATCGATTCCTTCACCGGTTCCGCGAAAGACAGCACTGCCTTTGTCCCGGGGTCATCTTCCCGAAACACATTCAGGAAGCGTCCCTGCCGAAAGACCGGATCTTCCGTCCAGGGCGGCGGTTCCCCTGCCTCGCGGCGCATTCGAATCCGTTCCCGCTCCCTGCACCAGGCAAAGAAGGCAGAGACTGGATCCTCCAGCCTCAATCCCTTGAGCGCATCCCGATACGGATTTTCCGCAGCCGCTTTCACACTCGCACCATGACCGAACCCCGCCCCTCTCCGCAACCGGGAACTACGCCGTGCAGCGGCGAAGGACCGCTGCGGGGGTTACGGGTTTCGGGTTTCGGGATACGGTACGCACATGTTTTCAACTGCGACTTCGGCTGTAGGACGGGATCACAACCCGTCCCCCCGCAGCCTCACAGCAGGAACCCTTGAACGGATTGTGAAACTGTCTTACGGAACATGGCCGACGCGGAATAGATCAACAGGAGGCATTCGCATTCGCTAGGGTGTGTTGATTTATTCGGCGCGCAGGCGGGATGTCCAAGCACCAGCGCGCCTTCGAGAAGGCGCGCAAGAAAGCGGGTTCCAGAACCCGCACCAAGATGTGGAGTGCGCTTTCTTGAAAGCGCTTTTTTCCGGGGGTTCTTGAACCCCCGGGATCTCAACGGATCACAGCCCCGTCCTACACCATGCAATGTTGCGCAGCGCTGGATCGCAGGAGGCCTCGGCACGGCTTGCATAAATCAACACACCCTAGCCGGCGCGGCTACAGGCCCCGCCCCACACACAACCCCTCAAGTATGGGCATCTTGCCACAACCGTGCCGCTCCGGCTCGGGAACCGCCAACCGACGACGGGCGGTCAAGAGCCGAGCCGCTCCACACCAACAGATGAGGTTCGCGCAGCCCTTAGGGAACGCGGACCAGATCGTTCGATCGTTTGCGATCGACGCGCACCCCTAAAATAAGGCAGTCTGCTCAGCAGTCTAGCGTTCAGTATTCCTCTCTCATGAGAATACCAAGGCGACACGAATCCGGCAGCAGAAATTCGATGCAGACACCACATCTGAAAGCTGGCGCCATCTTGCTCTCGGCGGCACTACTCGTGCCAGGCATCGGAGCCACCCCGCCAAGCGACTTTACCTACACCATATCCGGTAACCGCGTCACCATCACCGGGTACATCGGGCCTGGCGGCGATATCGATATTCCACAAACGATCGACGATGTTCCCGTAACCACCATTGCGGCAAATGCATTTCGCGGCGCGAACCATCTGTCGAGCGTAACGCTACCCGACAGTGTGACCACGATCGGTTCGTGGGCATTCGGCTGGTGCCTGAATGTGACGAATTTCTCTATAGGCAGCGGTTTGAACAGCATGCCCATTGACGCGCTGCAGACCAGCCGGAGCCTTCAAAACATATCCGTTCATCCAGACAACACCCGGTACAGCAGCATCGACGGGGTCCTTTTTAATAAGAGCGCGACTACGCTCATCAAGTACCCAAGCGGCAAACAGGGACCATACACGATCCCAGCGGGCGTGGTCATCATCGACCATTCTGCTTTGCAGTTTTCCCATGGGCTGACCAGCGTCACGATTCCTGACACCGTGCTCACGATCTCAGAGCAGTCCTTTATGAGCTGCTATGCCATGACGGACATTCATATTGGAAACAGTGTTCGAACGATTGGCAGACGGGCATTTGACCATTGCACCAACCTGACCAGCGTAATCATTCCCAACAGTGTAACGGGCATCGTCGATCATGCCTTCTACGCATGCAGAGCACTGGCCACTGTTCAGTTCGGGCATGGTCTCCGTAGCATTGGTTGGAATGCGTTCCTGAACTGTACGAGCCTGAGGGAAGCGATTCTCGGCAATAGCGTTACCCATATCGGACAAAGTGCGTTTAGTGGCTGTGCCTCCCTGGGAAATGTCGTCATTCCTGCGACGACGACCCGTATTGATCAGCATGCCTTCGATTTCACAGGCCTGACCAACATCTCGGTCGCAGCCGAGAATCCATCCTTCAGCAGCCTGGATGGCGTCCTATTCAACAAGGACAGGATAATTCTACTTCGTTATCCGCAACTCAAAGTTGGCACCTACATCATACCGGAGGGTGTGACGGGCATTGGTTTGGGTGCTTTCCAGAGCTCCTCGCACCTCCCCAAGGTTTTTATCCCAGCAAGTGTAACAGGAATTGGTGAGAACGCCTTCAGGTTCTGTCCCAGTCTAAAAGAAGTTTACTTCTTCGCCGCAAATCGAGAAGCATCAGAGTCGCGCCTTCTCCGGCGGAAGCCCTCGCGGCACTTTTAGCCGCAGCAACTCCACAGGCCGCTGGCGCAGCGCGCCGGAAGAAATCTTCCATCGAGTGGAACAAGAGTTCCATTCGATGGAACAAAAGTTACAGGGATCGTTTGATGTTCTGAAAGATCCAGACGGGCAGAACGGGGAGCAGCGCAGCGGTCGCCATGGCGGGACCGCCGGGCAGGTCGAACCAGAAGGCGGCGGTGAGCCCAAGGAACGCGGAGCCGGCCCCCAGCAGCAGGGTGCAAAGTACAACGCCGGGAAAGCCACGGAACAACATCAAGGCGGCGGCGGGCGGACCGATCAGCATGCCGAAGGCGAGCATGCTCCCGGCGCTGCTCATCACCGCTGCCAGCCCGATGCCCAGGCAGAGAAAGAGCAATGCGTTCCAGATCCGTACACGAATGCCGAGCGTGGCGGACATCATGGGATCGAAGCTGCTCATCAGGAACTTGCTCCAGAAGAGGCGGAACACAACCGCCGCTGCAATGGCGATGGCCACCGCGAAGAGGGCTTCGTTTCTACTCGTGCCCAGGATGTCGCCGGTAAAGAAGCGTAATGCGCCGGCGTCGGGATGGGGAGAAAGCGCCAGCACCACGATGGCCAGCGAACCACCGGATGCGTAGGCAATACCGACCCACCCTTCCGTAGGAAGATGACCAGGTTTTCCCGAGAAGGAAAGAAGCAGAATACCGGACAGCCCGCCCAAAATGGCGCCGGCAAGGGGAGGAAGATTTGCAAATACCGCGATGGCAATTCCCAGTGCGGTGATCTGAGGAAGCGCCGCGCCGAGAAAGACGATCCGACGCAGGTGGACAAAGATGCCGAGAAACGCGAGCATGCCGCCGCCGAAAATGCCGACGAGCAGGGCATGCTGCATGAACTCGAACTCGTACATGCTCCTCAACTCGCCGATCATGAGGACGCTGCTCCCGTTTCATGCTGCGGTTGGATGAAGAGCCGATCTCCGACGGGATGAATGTCGATGGGATGCCCATAGACCTGGCTGAGGCGGGCGGCCGTGAGCATTTCGGAGGTTGGCCCGTGGTGGAGATCGCCGGCGGCGAGAATGCCTACCGTTCCGGCCCGACCCGCCAGCGCTTGCAGGTCGTGCGTCACGAGAATCACGGTGATGCCGGAATCGCGATGGAGCTGGGCAATCATCTCCATGAACCGCTCGGAGGCGAAGAGGTCCATCGCGGCTGTCGGTTCGTCCAGAAACAGCACGCGGGGCTGCACGACCAGTGCGCGCGCAAGCAACAGGCGCTGCATTTCCCCGCCGGAAAGAGTGTCGAGGTGCTGGTCCGCAATCGCCTGGATGCCGGTGGCCTGCATGACCTGCTGCACGCGGGCATCTTCTCGATGCGGACGCAGACGCGGGGGTTCCAACGCAGAGAGCGTGAGCTGCAACAAGTCCCGCACCCGCATTGGCCAGATGGGGTCGATGCGCTCGCGCTGGGGCACATATCCAATCACCGGCCGCCCTGCGGGCCATGACATCTGCCCGCCCCGAAGCGGGAGCAAGCCCAACATGGTTTTCACCAGGGTGGACTTGCCCGATCCGTTGGGGCCGACAATGCCGATGAAGTCTCCGGTGCAGACCGAGAGCGTCAGGTCTGCGAGCGTGACGTGTCCCGGATACCCCAGTCGCGCGCTGCTGAACTGGAACAGCGCATTGCTCACGGCCTTGGACTGGACTCCAGTGCTTCGAGGATCTTGCGGGCGTTCGTCTCGAAGAGGCTGATGATGTTATCCGCGCCTTCGCAGGAGCCGACGGTGGGGCAGAGAATCAGGAGAGGAACGCCGATGCCGTCGGCCACCTGGCGCCCAACGCGCTGGTCGTGCCAAGGCTCCATGATGACCATGCGGACTGTGTCCGGGGAGTGCTGCGAGATCAACTGCGCCACATGGCGCGGAGACGGGGCCAAGCCCGGCAAGGGCTCGATGGAATCGACAACGACAAGACCCAGGCTCTCCAGCATGTAGTCGAAGTGTTTGTGATAGATCACCAGGCGGGCTCCCGCATGGGGCTCGAAACGGGCCTGCCAGGAGGAGACCACCTCGTTGCTTCGCTCAATGAAAGCCTCCAAGTTGGCCTCATAGGTTTCGACATGGCCAGGGTCCACGCGAATGAGTCCGTCGGCAATGTTGCGCGCCGCCTGCTGGGCCAGAACCGGATCCAGGGTGTAATGCGGGTTTCCAGAGGGATGCACATCGCCCATGTCGCGGTGAATCCGATCTGGAACCTGGATGGCCTGGATCCCGAGGGAAGCATCAACGTGCCCGATCCCTCCCGGCCGTACCCGCCGGTTTCGGGTCTCGCGTATCACTTCCGGCACCCATCCCAATTCGAGATCGAGGCCGTTCTCAACGAAGAGGTCGCTGCGCCCAATCCGCACAACCATGCCCGGCGTGGCATCCAGGTAATGCGCATCCTGGAGAGGTCTGGAGAGGGAGAAGACCTCCACGCGGTCGCCACCGATCGTTTCGACGAGGGCGGCCAGGTCCGTTGTGGTGGTGGTGACCCGCAGGCGGCCAAGGGCCGAGAAGGGCAGCAAGGCTGCGACAACGTAGAGCGAAAGAAGCCATGGATTCTTGTGTTTCATCTAAACAATCTCCTGCTTGCGATGTTAGAAACGATGGGGCGGGTGCCAGCCGATGAAGAAGGTGCCTTGAAGCATGACGAGATGCTCCGATTGGTCTTCTCGATCGTCCTCGACATACTGGTATTGGAGCCGCACCCGCGAAAACTCGGTTGGACGCCACTGGTAGTAGAGGGAGTGGGCCTCGATGCGTGCGTTGTCTTCCAGGCTGGAAAAGAGCGCGTCGGTGCGATCATAGCGATATCCGATCCCACGGAAGCGATCGAAATCCCACTCTGCATACAGGTAGAAGCCTTGGTCACTGCCAATCTCCAGGCCCGGCTCGAAGTCGACATGCCTGTCGTAGGCATCGTAAGAAACCCGGAGATATTCTCCACCCAGGGTGAGGCCTTCATAGGTCGTGCGCCCGGTAGAGAACTTGTATTTCAGGTCCAGACCGATGGTGGAACTCATCTTGCCGCGCGCGCGGTCATCGCTGGTGAGTCCGTCGCTGTTCCATCTGGATTCCATCGGGTCCTTATTGCCTACCGAGCTCAGATACGATGCCCCGCTGAGCAAGGAATGCCGTCCATCCTCGCTCTGAAAGTAGGTCTGGACCCGTCCAACCAGGGGGAAGCCATCAATGCGGCGGCCAACACTATGTTGAATGTTATCATATGCGCCACCGATGATCGTCAGTGTGGGATTCAGGAACGGGGCCACAAATTCCAGATGTGCGCCATCGCCGATGAACCCGTGATCCGTCGTCAGCTCATCAAGGACAAAGGGAGGATCGACCTGAGGAAGGTCGTGTTCATGCAATCGATTCAAGTAGCCGAAGGGCAGGAATTCGCGGCCGAACTGAAGTTTGAGGTTGCCCGGCAGCACGGTCGAGACCCACGCCTCCTCCAATTCGAATTCGTCCTCGTGCCAACTCAAGGTGAGCAGCAGGTCGAAATAGGGATCGACAGGGGCGCCGATATTCAACTCGAACGCCCGCACTTCGAATTCCGAGTCGTCCGGCTCGCGGGCCGGGAGCGTGAAGAGCATGTCAAGGCCCGCCCCGATATTGATCGGGATCTGGGCCACTGCGGGGGCTTGGCCGAGGCCAAAGAGCACGAACCCAAGCAGGCATGTTCCGAACCAGCGCCCGGCTCCCTGCCTGACAAACCCCCGCCCACCGCCGCGGCCTTCATGTTGATAGTGATTGCGCATTATCTTGAACCTTTCGTTGAGGCCCCCTCACTCAGGAGAACCGGTTAGCCTGGTTGGTATATCAACCAACCGGATGATTGCACAACCTTTTGTTTTGATTTTTTCCGACGAGATAACGGCGTGGAGGCTGCACTCATCGGGAAAGGGCGAAAAGCCGAGCGAAAGGGGGTGTGAAGTGGAATGAACCCCCACGCCGTAGCCGGCGCGGCTACGTTCCCCGCTTCACTCGCATCTTCCCAAACACGGCCATCTTGCAGCAACTGTGCCCCTCCGGCTCGGGAACCGCCAGCGGGCAACGGGCGGGCGTTGCGGACACCACGATTCCAGAGACGGGTTGTGAACCCGTCTTACGGAAAATGGCCGACGCGTAATAGATCAACACGAGGTAGCCGCCTTCGCTAGAAGGTGGCCCGTCAAGCGCTCAGTCCGAAATCTCCACGCCGTAGCCGGCGCGGCTACACTCCATCGCATTAAGGGTCGCCGGCTTCGCGCTAGGGTGTGTTGATTTATTCAAGCCGCTCCGTGGCCTCCTGCGATCCAGCGCTGTGCACAATTGCATCGTGAAGCACGGGGCTGTCATCCGCTGATTTCCCGGGGGTTCAAGAACCCCCGGGAAAAAGCGCTTTCAAGAAAGCGCACTCCACATTTTGG
>SLOV01000230.1 GCA_007132345.1 Kiritimatiellia bacterium | reverse complement strand
TCGATGCGGGTGACCAGCACGGGGTGCTGGCGTTCCTGCAGGGTCTTCACGATTTCCACGATCTGGTCGAGGCTCTTGCCTTCTCCGAAAACCACTTCCGGCAAACCGCAACGGCGAAGCCGGTGCAAATCAAGGCGCGCAAAGCCGAGGTCGGCTTCCCGGTCGGCGTTCAACAGCGCGACGGCCTCTTCGGGAGACAAGCGGCCCGCTGCCACCTTTTGGAGCAATTCTAGAGAATCCATGGCGGCGCAGCATGCGGGGTCGCCGTTCGATGGTCAAGAGCCGTGAGCGACTCCGAAACGGTCATCGATAAAGGCCCTGAACGGCTGGAAATTACGCATGATGTCAAAGTCCTCGTCGGCCAGGAATTCCTGTAACTCCTGCAGGGAACAGACCCCGGCTCCTCGCTCGATCCACCTCATGGCCGACTCGAAGTCCCGGTCGAGCGCATAGCTGATCGCCATGTTGAAATAGAGGAATGCCAGACTGGGCGCGGCATCGATCAGCATCTGGAGATGCTGTCTCGCTTCGGGGAAACGCTGCAACCGGATATAGGCAACCGCCAGGTTATTGCGGGCCTCCACACTTTGCGGAAACCGTTCGAGCCCGTGGGCAATGTAGTCCGCCGCCAGGTCATGCCGGTGCTGGGCCAGATAAACGAAGCCGAGATTCAAGCTGCTGATGGCCCGGTCGGGATCGAGATCGAGGGCCGTTTCCAGGTACTCCGTGGCGCGAGGAAAATCGCCCCGATGCAGATAGGCGAGACCCAGGTTGTTGTAGATCTCGGCACTGGCCGGATTCTGCTGCAGCGCGCGGTTCAGGACGTCGATCGATTCGTTGAAGCGACCCGTGTTCAGGAAAATAACGCCCAGCATTCGCAAGGCCACCTCCATCTCGGCCCACGTCGCAAGGGCCTCGCGCGCCAATTCCTCGGCTCGGTCGAATTCCTGTTCGCGCAGATAATTTGCGGCCGTCCGGACCTGGCGCATGGCCTCGACCACTTGCCCCGGCTCGACCGCGGCGGGAGGGTCGGCGCGCGGCGGGGCTAGCGGCTCGAACTTAAAGAGAGGGCGCATGGGCGACTCCGGCTCGGGCGAAGGGCGTGGCCGGGCCGGATCCGTATCGAATTCGGCGACATCCTCGCGGGGCGTTTCCAGTTCCATGAGCTCGCGCTGCTGCTCCTGCATGTGCAGTAGAATCGCCGTAACCGCGAGCAGCCCGATCATGAGCAGCAGAAAGAAGACGAAGGTACGCCACATAGCGGGGCGGCGATCCCGAAGGAGGTCGGCGGCGGGTGCGCTGACCTCTTTCTGCTTTTCCGTCGGTCGGTCGTAAATGCCAGGTTTGTTGTCCATGTCGCTCCACTCGCCTGCCCGGCCCTGCCGAGCAAAAAGAAACTACCCCACTCCCGCCTGGCTTTCGACGGGAAAATAAAGCCAGTGGGCGCAGGGATAAACGATTCACCCTTTCGTTCAGGGCCTTGTCGCACGCCGGGGGCCCTGCGGGCATGCTGGACAAACCGCCGTATCGCTGCGAAGTTGAATCATCATGAAATTGAATTCCACCACCCTGAGTCGCCGGGATTTTCTACGGGTCCTCGGCGGGGCCTCGGCCTTCGCCTGCCTGCCTGGCTGGTTACGTGCGGAGTCCCCGCACCTCACAACGGTGTCCCTGCTCCACACCACGGACCTGCACGGGCATATCCTCCCCACCGTCACCTACCAAGGCGTTGAAGATGTCGGCGGACTGGCCCGCTGTGCCACACAGATTCGCGCCTGGAAGCGGGCCAATCCCCACCACCTCCTCGTCGATCTCGGCGATGTCTATCAGGGAACGCAGGTCGGTCTCAGCACGCGCGGCCGCATCATGATCGATGCCTTCAACCACCTGAATTACGACGCCTGGGTGATTGGCAATCACGACTTCGACTGGGGTATTGAGCCGGTTCACGATGCGCTCGCGAACTCCTCCGTACCGGTGCTCTGCGCGAATTGCACGATGGAAGGCTATGCGCCGGGCGACTTCCCGGACGATGCCCATCCTTTCGCGCGTATGGCACCTTTCATTATGAAGGAAGTCGCGGGGCTCAAGATCGGATTCATCGGCGTCACGACCACTGGAATGCCCTACTGGCTGCACGAGTCCCAGTATGAGGGCATGTCCTTCCTCGACCCCGTCGAGCCGGTCCGGCTCGCCATCCGCCAACTCGACGATCTCAAGGCCGACGCCATCGTGCTCGGCGGGCATATGGGGACGGTGCGGGGCGGTGACAACTTCGGCAACCGCGTGGCGAGCCTGCTCACGGAGTTCCCGCAGATCGCCATCTACCTCGCCGGCCACACGCATCAGGACGTGCCCGCACGCCGGGTACGCGGCGTGCCCTACACCCAGGCCAACTATCACGGCATTCACGTCGGCCGCGTCGACCTCGTGTTCCACCGCGAAACGCGCACTCTGGTCGATGTCGACTCGCAGACGTTCTACATGGATAACTCGGTCGAGATGGATCCCGGCATCCTGTCGATGGCCCAGGCCGACCTCGAAGAGGCGGAGCAACTGCTGGCCAGGCGAGTGGGACGGCTTGGAGAGCCGTTAACCGTGCAAAGCCGGATCGCACGCCCCAGCGGATTCGAAGAGCTCATGGCGGCGGCCATCGCCGAAGCCTTGCATGCCCGGAACGTAGAGGTGGATGGCGTGGTCCACGGCGTCTTCTTCGCCGAAGATCCCTTCCCAGCAGGCGATCAAACCATTGCCGACATCTGGAAGATGGTGCCGTACGAAAATCGGATCGTCACGGCGCGTCTGACCCGCACGGAAATCGTGGGGATGCTCGAAGACCTTTACGGTGGCTGGTTCCGACGCAGCCTCATGGGGATGCGCGTGGACTCGAGCGGGTTCGGGGAGCATTTGCGCATCCATGAGATTTACGACCGCAACGGCGTTCCGCTGCGGCCGCGGCGGCGCTACACAATCGCCTTCAATTCCTACGACGCCCAATCGGGGGGGCGACGCTTCATGCGAACCCGCGGAATTCTGCGGCGCCCATCCAGCGAGATGGCCGCGCATCCCGTCATGAGCCGTGATGCGCTCATCGACTACTTCGCAGCCCGGGATGTTGTGTGGCCCTCCAAACTCGGCATACAAGAGCCGACCTAAGGGCCCGCCATTCACGTCTCCGGCAAAAGCCCTTCCTGCACCGCCTGATCGACCAGGCCCTCCGCCACGCGCCAGAGCGTTTCCGAGCCTTCCCGCATCGGTCCGATGCGCGCCCGCACTTGGTCCGCCGCAACGCCGTGTTCCTGCCACGAGCGTCCCCGCGTGTGGACATTGTGCAGCAGCGGCATCAGCCGATCCAGGGCGCGCGCAAAACGTGCTTCCGGCGTCCGGCCGGCATCGAATTCCTCCCACAAGGCCAACATGGCCCGGCCCTGGTCGTCGGGCAACTTGCCGAAGAGGTCCTCGGCAGCTTCTGCTTCCCGTTGCCGCGTCTCCACGGGGTCCGCGCCGCCGTAGGCATATGTGTCCCCTGCCCCGATTTCGACCAGGTCATGCACCAGCACAAGCTGCACCAGTCGCTCCAGATTCAGCGGCTGCCCGGCATGCTCCACCAGCAGCAGCGCCATCATCGCGAGGTGCCAGCTATGCTCCGCGGAGTTCTCCCGCCGCGATCCATCGACCAGATAGGTGCGGCGCAGCACCGCTTTGAGCCGGTCGATTTCCAGGATGAAACCCAATTGAGCGCTCAGGCGGTCTTCCATCTGTGCTCCCTTCTCCACATCCTCCAATTCTGCGAAATCTGTGGCAAAGGACAAACCGAATTCTGGCGAAAAACCGGTTGCCAACCCCTATGCACCGTGCTTTACTGCGCGCTCCACAGGGCTGGTCCGCGCCTGATGCAGGTCGCGACCCCAACCACTTGCAGAGGAGTTTATCATGGCAAAACTGAATACACGAGGGGCCAAGCGCCGCTGGGTGGGCAATCGTATTACCCGCCGCGGTCTGCCAAAGAAGACCGGCGGCATCGGTCTGAACACCACCGGTATCGCCCGCCGCACCTTCAAGGCGAATATGCAGCGCAAGAAGATCCGTTTCTCGGACGGCACCGTGCGCCGCATCTGGGTACGGGCCAAAGACCTCCGCTCCGGCCTGTACGACAACCCGGACAAGAGCAACTTCTGCAACTGAATCATCCGTTGGAGCCTCCCCATGCCCAGAGATCTCATCAAACTCGTATCCACTGCGGGAACCGGCCATTTCTACACCGGGTCCAAGAACGCCAAGAAGAAACCGGAAAAGATCGAGGTCAAGAAGTACGACCCGAAAGCCCGGAAGCATGTGATCTACAAAGAAGCCAAGATGAAGTGAGGGCCGCCAAGGATGTCGGGCTGAAGAGCGCGATGCGCCGCATCGCGCTCTCTTTTTTTGCCCGCTTCCCTGCCTGTCCGGCATGAAGCCGCAACGAACGATCATCGTCGGCGACGTACACGGCTGTGCCCGCGAGCTGGACAAGCTCGTCGGACAGCTCGATATCGACCCCCATCGCGACCGGGTCCTCTTCATCGGCGACCTGATCAACAAAGGGCCCGACTCCCGCGGGGCTTTCGAGATCTATCGGCAGCTTCGCGCCCAGAGCCTGCTGGGCAATCATGAATTCGCGCTGTTGAAGCACGTCGACGGTGAGTGGAACTGGGCGAGAAACGCGAAGCGCCTCCAGAAGGAGTTCGGGCACGATTTCGATGAACTCATTGCCACCATCCGCACATGGCCGGGCTACATCGAAACCGAAGGGCTCCTGGCCGTGCATGCCGGGGTGCGCCCCGATCTGCCGGTAGCGAAAACGCCCATGGCGGACCTTGTCAGCATTCGGACCTGGGACGGAAAAGGCGTCGACCTTCAGAACCCCGCGAATCCCCCGTGGTTCGACTTTTATGACGATCCCCAACTCGTCGTGTTCGGGCACTGGGCCGCGCTCGAAGGCGTGCAGCGGGACAACGTCATCGGCCTGGATACCGGCTGCGTGTATGGGAAAACCTTGAGTGCGCTGGTCCTGCCCGAGCGGGAAATCGTTTGCGTGAAGGCCAAAACGGCCTACTGTGCCATCCGGAAGAAGTAATGGTTTCCTTTGTCGCTCTATCGCTCTTGCTCGCATTCGGCTACTGGCTGCGCCGGCGCCTTATCGTCTTACAACGCCTCTACCTGCCCGCATCGGTGATCGCCGGTCTGCTGGGCCTGATCGCCCTGCAAGTGGCACAACGACTCGACGCGCCGGTCCCAGCCGCCTGGACGGCCGGCTGGAGCGCATTGCCGGGCATTCTCATCAACGTGGTTTTTGCCTGCCTCTTTCTCGGCGTTCATATTCCTGGCATCGCGCGCGTCTGGAAGAGTGCGGGGCGACAGCTTGCTTATGGGCAGATCGTGGCCTGGGGCCAGTATGTCATGGGCGCCGGGCTCGCCCTGCTCCTCTTCATTCCTCTGTTCGGACTGCCCCCCATCTTCGGCTCCATTCTCCCCGTCGGCTTTGAAGGCGGGCACGGCACCGCGGGCGGGCTCGGACCGGTCTTCGACGAACTGGGCTGGTCCGCGGGCCGCGACTTCGCGCTGGCCGCGGCCACCGGCGGCATTCTCGGCGCCATTCTTTTCGGCATGGCCCTCATCAACTGGGCGGTGCGCAAAGGAGTCGTCGCCGAGAAAAAGCCGCCGCTCGAAAACATCGAGGAAGAGGACTGGACCGGCCTGATCCCCACGGAGCACCGCCCCGCGGCGGGGCGGCTGACGGTATCGAGCGATGTCATCGAGTCACTCTCTCTGCATCTCGGTATTGTTGCCATGGCCATTCTCCTCGGCCTGCTGCTGAAAGACCTTCTGGTCCGCGCCGAAAGTTTCGTCCCCGTGCTGGCCGAGCACCGGCTGCTCAGCAGCTTTCCCCTCTTCCCCCTCTGCATGCTTGGCGGCCTGGCCATTCAACTGTTCGCCAATCGCTTCGACCCCAACGATCACATCGATTCCGGCCTCATGCGCCGCATTCAGAACAGTGCCCTCGACTACCTGGTGGTCGCCGCCATCGCCACCATCCGCCTGGACGTGGTCGCGGCAGGCTGGCTGCCGCTGCTCATCGCCGTGGCGGTAGGCATTGGCTGGAACATCTGTTGCGTGCTCTTCCTGGCCCCGCGCATCTTCCGCGACGCCTGGTTCGAGCGCGCCATCGCCGAGATGGGCCAATCCATGGGCGTCACGGCCACGGGCCTCCTCTTGCTGCGCGTTGTTGATCCCGATTACAAAAGCCCCGCCGCGGAGGCGTTCGCCTGCAAGCAACTCATGCACGAGCCCTTCATGGGCGGCGGCCTCTGGACCGGTATGGCCGTGCCCCTCTTCGCCGCCTTGGGCGCGGGCCCTATTCTGGGCATCGCCTGCGCCGCCGTGACCGCCTGGGCGCTGGTCCTCCTCTTCGGCGGGCGGCGCGGCTGGATCTGACCCGACGCCGGACTATCCGGCCGCGGTGTGAGGGGCCACCTGCCACGCCTCCGCGCGCGGGCGTGTCGGCTGCGGCTTGAACTTCGGGCACTGCCCCAGAAAGAAGCACGGGTTGTTGTAGAAAACCGTCTCCACATCTTCCGCGCGATGGCCGCGTCGACGCATTTCGAAAATCGTGTCGTGCAGCGTCGCGGGGTCCGATGGCCCCCAGTCGCCGGACGCATCGACAATCATACGGTCGAGCCCGAACGTTTCCAGCGCATCGACAACGCGCGCCGGGCTGTTCTTCGTGATCGGATAGACCGTCATGGCGCTCCAGAACCCTGCATCGCGCACGGGGCGGAGGGTATGCTCTTCCATGTGGTCGAACACGACGCGCCCGGGATCGACCCCGCCATGCCCCACGAGGTAGTCGAGCATCATGCGGGTGCCCTTCTGCTTGTCGTTCAAGTGCGGCGTATGAATCCAGATCAACTGGCCGTACTTCAGGGCCAACTCAACCTGTTCTTCGAAGATGGTCATCTCGTTGCGCGTATTCTTGTTCAGCCCGATCTCCCCGACACCGAGGACGGTGGGCCGGTCGAAGAATTCCGGGAGAAAAGAAACCACTTCGCGCGAGAACGCAACGTCTTCGGCCTCCTTCGGATTGATGCAGACCCAGCAATAGTGATCGATGAGATACTGCGCGGCCCGTGTCGGCTCGTAGTGCGAGATGTGATAGAAATAATCGTAGAACGCCTCCGGGGAGCGGCGGTCGTATCCCGCCCAGAAAGCCGGTTCGCAGCAGGCAATTGTGCCCATGCGCGCCATCCGCTCGTAGTCCTGCGCCGTGCGGGCGATCATATGAATATGGGGTTCGATGACCTTCATGATTGGCTTCCTCCTATTCCGCCTCAGCGGAGAGGCGTTCCAGAATGCGGCGGGTCTGGCCGGCACCGCCGTCGGCGAGAATGGCGCAGGCATCCGAGAGGGCGCGAATGCGCGGATCGTCTAGGGCCTCCTCACCGCCCGGCGCACGCCTGATGCGATCGAAGCCCGCCGCCGTCTCCAGCAAAGCGGAGCGCATTTCGAGGTAGTAGAGGTCCAGCAGCGACGTGGCCGACTGCGGGGACCCGGGAATCGATGAAGTGGATGGCGTCGTCATTCTCAGATCTCCTTGTCGATTGGACAGGTCACTAGGCTATCCCGAAGCAAGACCGATTTCAAACGATCACCACAATTC
>SLOV01000362.1 GCA_007132345.1 Kiritimatiellia bacterium | reverse complement strand
CGCATCCTTCCTCCAGCAGTGGCGGTGTTGAGATAGAACTAGCGATTCCCGTTGGTCTCTTTCTCAACCCATTTCACTTCTGAAGGATCTTTCATGAAAATCTTAACCCTCGGGGCTGTTCTCGCAGCAGCCCTTCTGCTCGCGTCGGGCTGCGCCACGACGCGCCCTGACACGCAATCCAAGGATGACGACAGCCGTGCCATCACCGAAGACGTCGAACTCGTTGTCTTCGGACTGAGTTGCCCCCTTTGCGCCAGTAATCTCGACCGTCATGTCGCCAACGTGCCCGGCGTGGAGCGAAGCTGGATCGACCTGAGCACCGGCCATGTGCAGGTTTCCCTGGAACCCGGCGCGGAGGTTGCCTCCAGCGACCTCCGCCGCGCCGTGCGCGATGCCGGCTTCACGCTGCAGAGCATTCGACCTCGCGAGGCCCAGCCATGAGGTGCGCACTCTTCGCGCTCTGCCTGCTGCCCGTCTGGAGCCTCGCGCAGGAGCCCACCTTCATGGAGGCGGCCACACACCCTGGCGCGGGCCAGTGGTACAGCCGCGCCATATGGATCAGCGATACCCTGCGCGACGCCGACGGGGATCGTCAGGCCGAAATCAAGAACGCGTTTGGCCTGACCCCATGGCGCGCCGTGCTGGCCGATGTGACGGTCGGCCAGCGGGGTGTGGACGGCGCGGCTCTTCGCCTGAAACAACGATTGCTACAGCATGACACCGGCCCCATCGATACCTGGCGCGTCTCCTTGCAGGGCGGCGGCGAATGGCTGGACGGCCGCGATCCGTCGGGACGGCTGGGCATCGTCTCGACGACGATCCGCGAGCGACACGGCTTCAACCTGCAAGGCGAATGGCGCGGCGCCGCCATCGCCGCGGAGCGCTTCGAAGCGAACGCCTCCTATCTCTATCGGCTATGGCCGGTTCGCTACGCCGAGAGGACCGCAGGTGCCTGGTACAGCATGGTCGAATCGCTGAATCGGTTTGGCCCGAACGGCGAGCGTGAATCGGACGCGGCGGTTGGCTTGCTCTACGAGGCGCGCGGCTGGGCCGCCGAGGTGGCCATTCGCATGGAAGAGGCCGATGCCGGGCTGCGGACCGATCGCACTCGCGTGGCCCTGGGTTTCCGCACCTTGTTCTGAGTCGGATCAACTCACGGTCGCTTTGCGGTCGCCAGCGCTTCGATGGTTGCGCGATAGCCCGCATCGATCGCCTCTTCCGCCCGATGGAATTCCAGGAACCCGATCTGCCCCACTTCAGGACGGATGAGCAGCTCCGGCGCATCGACCCGCATCATCGAATTCGTAATCTGTGCTTCCATGATGCGGACCGTGTTACCGATGACGTCGAAGATGTGTGGAACATCGTCCGGACGCATCCATTTCTGAATGCGCTTCTTCACGGCCTGGTCCAGCAGATCCCATTGCGTTTGCCAGGCCGCAAGGAATCGATCCTGCCATTCCCCCTCATCGTTCGGCTCGGGTGTTCGTTCCGGCGCGGGGGTCTCGCGGCTTTTGCGTCGGCGGGCACCGACGCGGCCATGGTTCACGTCTACGGCGATCACGTAGTCCGCCCCCATATCGCGGGCGACCCGCACCGGCACGGGGTTCACCAGGCCGCCATCCACCATCACCTGACCGTCTTTGGTTACCGGCGTGAAGATGCCCGGTATCGCAATGCTGGCGCGAATGGCCGCGATCAGCGGCCCGGAAGAAAAGACGATTTCGTCGCCGGTCATCACTTCCGTCGCTACAGCGCGGAACGGCTGTGATAGATCCTCGATGCGCCGGTCCTCCACGAACTGCGTGATGAACTCGACGATACGCCGCCCATCGATCAGGCCGGAGCGGGGGAATCCGACCTCGACGAAGTAGTAGAGGATCTCCCGCAGATCCATCTTGAGCACCGCCTGTTCGAGGCGGCCCAGGTTGCCGGCGGCCATCACACCGCCGATCAAGGCGCCGATACTGGTGCCGGCGATATAGTCCGGTTCCATGCCCGATTCGCGAATTGCCCGGATGACCCCGAAATGGGCGCAACCACGCGCAGCCCCGGAACCCAGCGCCAATCCTACCTTCTTCTTTTTTCGGTACATATCTCATAAAATACGAAACCAGGGCCTTTGATCCCAGCGCCGATTTTCTTCTGGAACCGCCGGACGCGAGAGCGCGTCCGCTCCACGCAGATGCGCCCCACCCCGGAGCGGCTCGGCTTACCGAGCCGGTCTGCGCCAGGGAAGCCGCAATGAACCGCCGGACGCGAGAGCGCGTCCGCTCCGGGCCAATCGGAAGTGGACATGCGCCAGGCCTGCTGCTATATATTCCGCAGATTGAGGGGGGACTCGCGCTGGCGCGAGAAGGGTGGAGATCTTCGGAGGCCTGACCGGACTGAAGGAATCTGCCATGAACCATCTTAACCGCGCTACACGCATGCTGGCGGCCTATATTGTTTCCCTGAGCCTGCTCCCCTTGTGGGCCCATGCCGCCTCGGTCGGGGATCGGCTCGATCGGATCGCCGGCCCGTTCGAGACCTACGTATTCGCCACCGACCTTAAATCGCCCGGCGGCCTCGCGTTTCATCCGAAAACCGGCGAACTCTACGTGACCGACGAAGTGGGCGGAATGGTCTATGTGCTTCGTGACGGCCGCAACGTTCCTGCACTGAGCCCCAACTGGCGGGTCGAAGACGACATTCCCGACTGGGCCATCCGCCCCACCCACTCGAAGGGCTACTGGCTGCAGAATCGACTGCGCAACCCCGAAGACATCGCCTTCTCCCAGGAAGGGCATCTTTTCGTCGCCGAGGACATCGCCAATGGCCGTATCCTCGAGTTCATTCCGAATGCCCAAGGCAAATACGAAACGGCCCGCGCCATTCCGGTGCCATGGATGAGCAAACCCTACGAATGGGAGAGTATCCTCGTGGCGCGCGACGGGCACCTCTTTATCGCCGGCTCGACCTCCGCCTTCGGGCCCGGCCTCTTCTTCGGTGCGATTCTCATGCGCGACACGGAGGGCGTCTGGTGGGCCATCGATTATGCGCCCTTCGCCAGTTTCTCCGCGCTCGCTCTCTCGCGGGATGAGGAAATCCTGGTGACCGGCGAGGAGTTTCCCGGTGCGGTGACCTGGTGGGACCTCGATCGGAGGCGCGATATTGGGGATATCCCGCAGCGCCTCCCGACTGTCGAAGGCCTTGCGGTGCTGGAGGATGGCACCATCATCGCCGTGCAGGAATCGCAGATCAAGGGGGCTGGCGACAAGATTCCCGGACTCGGCGAATCGGAGTCCGGCGGGCGGCTCCTGATGATTGACCCTGAGACACGCGACATCTCCGTTCTTGCAGAGGGCTTCGGCACCATCGAGGGCATCGCAGTGGCCCCGGACACCGGCTATCTCTACATCACAGAGGACAGCACCGGCCTGGTCCTCGAACTGCGCCCGACGATCGAACTGGCTGGGAACGAATACAAGTTGAAACGTTCCCTCCAGGAGTTCGAGATTCTGCACGGTTATGCGCCCAAGCGGTGGCCCGATTTTCTGCGCAATTTTATGGAGCAGGTTGGCGTGCAGACTTCAGATCGTGACGACGAGCAAGAGACCGCACCTGCCGACATGGCCCGGCAAGGCGTCGAAGAAGAGTTCGGTGCCGGCCTGACCCTGCAGGAGTTTGCGAATCGCGTTCCACTCATTGCCGGCAAGATTCGCACCGAGGCGCTGCCTGGCAACCAGGCGGAAGACCCCATTGTCGAGATCGAGTTCCTTTCTTTCTTCCCCAACCATGTTGTCACGGTCGAAAACCGCACCATGCCCAGCGTCAGCCTGATGTCGGCCACGCGCGAGAGCGGGCATGTCGAGCGGACCCGCCTCATAAACAACTATGCGGTCTCGAAACGCCTCTCGACCGGAGAATACGCCAGTGTGGGCGACGGGGCCGATCTCTATATTCCGCTCACCACCTGCTCCGCCGTCCAGTTCGGGAACGTCTTGAATCTCCTGATCTCGTACGTGGGCGTGGGGGACGATCCGGATTTCCATATTCAGCTTGCCTGCGGCGCCGTGCCGAGGGGGCGACTGATGGTGGAGCGGGGGCGCGGCAACCTTGAACATTACGACCTCCGCTGCATCGACTACACCCGCGAAGGTCATCGCGTCATGAACTTTGTCGTCGCCGGCATCAACCCGCGCCGCGAAGAAGGCATCGAATGGCTTCACCTCGGCAAGCAGCCGGCAGCGCGCCTTGTGAATCTCGGCGACCCTACAGAAGCCGGCTGGATCTCGCGCTGGATTGCCCGACGCAGCCCCCAGTTGCACGATATGATTGCCAAGAGCCGCGAGCACGAAAAAGGGGCACTCGACCGTTTTCTGGAGAACCTGCCGGGGCCCGGCGAACTTGCCGAGCCGCCCCGCTTCGGACCCGACGAGCGGCGGCCATCCCGGCTCGATCGTGCCGGCGACGAGCTGCCACCTTCCGCCTCTGCCGACGAGCCCGCCCCAGACGCGCCGGTTCTTTCCGAAGAGAGACCGCCAGACACTGGCCCCCGCCTTTCGGAAGAGCGCACACCCGATGCTCCGCGCCTGACCCGCGATCGAACCCCGGAAGATCCCTTCGCCTCGCGGGAGCAGACTGAAGACGATGCGACCGTCTCTCGAACCGGGTCGGATCGCGACCTCACGTGGGACGAGTTGATGCTGACCCGCGCCGTCCGAGCTTTCGAAGGTGGCTTGTTCTAAGCCCGGGGCCCGCCGGCTCGCTTCACGTCTCGCTGAAAAACGCCATGCTCGCGTAGCTCACCATGGAATCTGTTTCCGGCTGGCGATCCTGGTCGTAGCCGAGCATCATCCCCTGCCCCCGGCGCAGGAGCGAAAGAAACGTATACACGGCAAGACCGGCGTCCACCCGCCGCGCATTCTTGTCGCCGGCAAAATGCGCGAACCATGCATCGGCGTCGACCCCTTCGGCGCAGGCCAGCAGTTCCGCGTCGCGAGCGCGAACCTGCGCGGCCTGCTCATCCCGAATGGCGTCCGCATCCCCGAACTTCGGCCCGACATGCGAAAGGTCGACACTCAGGACGAATTGCACGCGCTTCTCCGTCCGCCCTATCGCGGCGGCCAGTCCCTCCAGGAGCCGTGCCAGTTCGGGGACCTGTCCCGGCTCTGTTCCCGCATGCAACAGCGGCTCCAGCGGCCCGCAGAGCACGGGCAGGATCTGAAAGGGCCGGTTGTTGACATATTGCAGAAAGGGCAGTTGGAATTCGATGGAATGCTCCACGCGATGCGCCAGTTCCCCATCGCAGAGCGGAAGGCCAGCCTCCTCTTCCCAGCGTTGAAGGGTTTCGCGGTCGGTCGAAACCGGGCCGAGCGGGGTCTCGAAGTCCTTCGACGTGGCGATAAAACAGGCGCCATCGCCATGGTGCGCCACGCCGAGAATCACATAGAGGTCGGCAGGTTCCACGCTGCGAAGCAAGCGGTAGGCCGGCACATAGACCGACGCGGCGACGCGCAGGTCCATGTGCGGCACCAGGATCCCGCGCAGCGCGCCATCGACCGGATTGTGTTCAGCCCCTTCGCCGGTTGCATCGGCTGCGAAGAGCCCGTCGAGCCAGCGCAACAGATCGGCGGGCTCTTTGGGGTAGGCTGCGCCCGCGTGCCAGGCCGGACGCATATCCGCGGCCAGGAATGCTTCGCGGACTTCGCGGATGCGTGCGGCGGAGTTCGCATTGTCGAGGAAGCCGTGCCGGTCCAGCAGCTCCGTCAGTTCGTGAATCCGTGCTTCGGGTAGGTCGAGGCCCTGAAACTGACTGGCGAAAGCGGCCTGCAAGGCAGCCGTCCCACGCGTGCCGTCCATTTGCGCAACAAGAAAGAACCAGGGCAACGGCAGTAGCAGCGGTTTCTCGGCGAACGCCTCCGGGTCGTGGAGGCAGAACAGTGTTTCACCATCCTGCTCCACCGGGAAGGCTTCCACCGCGCGCATTCGCGGACCATTTTGTCTCTCTTTCATCTGTTCCCCGTTCTGCCTGTGCCGAACTCTGTCACAATTCTCCCAGTGCGGTCCATCCGCTTCCAGCAATTCTCAGTATGGCTTTGAACGGGTTCTTCGGGCCTGCTGAAGTCGGTACTACGAAAAGTTCTTCGCCGGGTCCTCGCCCGTTTGTAGTCCCGCCTTCAGGCGGCAAGGGCCACAATGAGAATTGCTGATCTGCTTCAGCGTGGAGACGTTGACAGAAGGTTTGGGAAAGACCCCGATGCAATACCGGAAGGCGAGTCGGCTTCCATCCTGACAATGCCCTGACCCTAGGCCTAAAAGCCCTGTGCTGGTAGGACAGGAGGCACGGTCAGAGGCGGGTGATCGCATTCTCCGGCCCGATCAAGGCGACGTGCCCTCGAGCCGGAAATACTGCAACCGCGGCTCCAGATTGGTGACCGAGAACGTATAGTCCTCCAACGGATCGGACGGCGCAAAAGACTGTTGGAGAACCGGCTGCCAGAATACCGGCGAATCGATCAGATTGGTCGTTGCGGTCAGAACGTATTCCAGCCCTGGATACGCGCCCCAAACCCGGACCTCCATCGTATCTTCGCCTGGCCCCCCGACATCCATGTGCCACGAGATACTCGGATTAGGAATTGGCGCCTCGAAGACCTCGAACGGGGCGGTCGTTGCGGGTGAGAGGCTGGGGACGCCATCACCGGCGATCCGAAAGTCGGCATTGTTGAACCAGGCCGATCCGGTTCCGACCGGGTTGAGGAACTCGATTCGCGCCTCGGTTGCCAAATCGGGGGCAACGCCCGTCAGGCTCCACGACTGATAAGGGACACCGACATCGTATTGATCCGGGTCATGAAGGCTATCGGTGGTGTTGGTCGCGACGCGGCCGATCTCGTCCCCATTGCCATCGCGCCAGATAATCCGGAATTCGCCGGTGGGAAGCCACCAATTCTCCGCGCCTGCGTCCACACTCAGCACGTAGCTCTCGCCGGCCACAACCGGAACATCCTGGTAGGCACCTGCCAGGCGATCGGAGGCCCACGCGCCAAAGGTCATCTGGTAGGTGCCATCGTAAACGCCCACGCCTTCCGGCCAATAGTCAGGGTGGTCCGGCTGAAGCTTGGTCGGGATCTCGCGCGTTGCCCATACCCCGTCTCCTCCCGCCGTCCAGGTTGTCCAATGGTCCGGGGCACCGGGCGACTCGGGCTCATTGAAGTCGCCGTTCAGAAGCAAATTGGTTGGGGTGAAGGCCTCCGTCAACGCATAAGCACGGAGTCGATGACCGGGCCCTGTACCGTCGATCTGCAAATCGGCGAACGCGACTTCGCCCTGGCTGCCTGCGCTTCCGATATTGATATTGGTTGTGCCAACCAGGATGCCGCTGCCTTCTACCCGTTCAATGGCCACATCCAGGATCTCCGGTAATCCAGTCGACGATGGATTGCCGAAGGCGTCGGCGGTCTGCAGCACCGGTTGTTGTGCAAAGGCGAGGCCATTCGTCGCAAGGCCGGGCTCGACCGTCCAGACGAGTTGGGCAGCCGGGCCCACGCCCGCGCCCGTCAACACATCGATGGAGACGTTGGCAATTCGTACGGAGTCGATGCGCCCGTCCCATACGCGATAGCGAAACGTGTCCACGCCGGTAAATCCGGGCTCGGCCTCATAGGTGAACGAGCCATCGGGGTTCAGTTCAACGGTTCCGTGCAAGGGGTCCGAAACTTTCTGCGCCTGCATCTCGATCCCGTCCCCGTCCAGGT
>SLOV01000001.1 GCA_007132345.1 Kiritimatiellia bacterium | reverse complement strand
TTATGGCCCTTGCCGCCTAAAGGCGGGACTACAAACGGGCGAAAACCCGGCGGAAAACCGTTCGTAGTACCGGCTTTAGCCGGCCCGAAGGACCCGTTCCGGGCCATACTGAGAATTGCTGCGGCGGCCTCTCCCAGCGTTGCGCCGCATGCGCTTCTGCGGTATAAACAAGAGGAAATCAGAACCGAGTCGATGCTTATGAACACACCCTCCTCTATCCGCGGCGAACTGACACCTGACCCGAACGTCTGCAACTTCATTCTGGATCGGCCGCTTATTGAGGAGGGATGGAGTGTCGTGTTCGATAGCGATATGGAAGCGATGGAGTCGCCCTTGATTGAACGGCTCTTCGAAATCGATGGTTTGATGCGGGTCCGCGTGACGGGCGCCGAGATTTCCATGACCAAGGAGCCGTCCTTCTCCTGGCAGGAACTGGCGGGCCAGATTGTGCCGGTCCTGCGCGAAGTGCTTGCAGGGGAGCATCCGCCCATCTCGGCGGCGGCGCTCGACGCGGTGAAGAACCTGCCGCCGGAAGAAATCGCGCCTTGCGTGGAAGACCTCCTCAACACGCACATCAATCCTGCGCTCGCCAGCCACGGCGGCTATGCGCGCCTGGTGAAGGTGGAGGACCGGGATGTCTTCGTTGAAATGGGCGGCGGCTGCCAGGGCTGCGCTGCCTCCAAGGCCACGCTTCGCTTCGGTATTGAAGCGGCCATTCGCCAGGTGGCGCCGCAGGTGCGGGAGGTGGTGGATGTGACGGACCACGCCTCTGGCACAAATCCCTATTTCTCCTGATGCCTCCCCGCTCCTTCAGGTGTCTGCTGCTCGCCGTGCTGTTGCTCGCCGGGGCGGCAGCCCGTGCGGATCGTGTCGTGCTTCGCAACGGGCGGGTGCTGGAGGGGGTTATCGAGTCGCAGGACGACCAGCGCGTTATTTTGCGGACGGTCGGAACCCGCCTGACCCTGGACATGAATCGGGTCAAGCGCGTGGAGCGGGTGGGCGAGGAGGAGCGGTCCGCCCTGGTCGCCGACCTGCTGCAGGCCGAGTTGCCGCCGCCCCCATTTCCAGACGCGCTGAAACCACTGCGCGCCGAGGTGGACCGGCTTTTCGCCGAGCGGGAGCATGCGGTACGGGCGGCGGCCAACCTGAAACAGGCGCTCGCGGATGAGCCCCGTCTGCAACAGGAACGGCACGCCACCTTTTCGCGTTATCTGGAGTTGCAGGAGGAGTTGCACGGCATGGCTGGGCGGCGCAGGGGGCTCGCATATCGCGAGACACTGGAGACCACCCAGCGAGCGGCCGCCGAGGTGCACCGCCTCGACTTGGAGTTGGATGGCATCCGTCAGCGGCAGGAGGGCTGGCGCGCCCAGGTGTCCGCCTATCCCGGTCTGCTGTCGGCGGTGCGGGCCCATGCCGAACGGATGCGCGAAGAGTTCCATGAGGACGAAGAGGACGGCCGCGGCACGGTGTGGCTACGGGATGTTTCCGCGCGACTGGACGGGTTGGAGTCCGATTTTGCCTCCGTGCGCGTGCCGCTCCGGCAGAACGGACGCCGCACCATCGTGACGGCGCGCTTGAACGGACGGGTGGACGTGAACCTGTTGGTGGACACCGGGGCGTCAGTCGTGACCCTCACCGAGGCCGTGGCGCAGCGGCTGGGATTGAGCTACGACCGCACTGCCCCCTTACAGTTGATGCTGGCGGATGGCAGTCGCTCCCCCGGCTATGCAACCATTCTCAATTCCGTGGAAGTCGGCGAGGCGCGCCTGGAAAACGTGCAGGCGGTGGTTCTGGCCCGACCGCCGGCCCCGGACCTGGACGGGTTGCTCGGAATGTCATTTCTGAGCGCATTTTCGATGACCCACGACGGAACATCGAATCGTCTGGAGTTGCGGCGGTTCGCGCCTTCGGGACGTTAAGAGATAAAATATGGATTCCACGGGGATGCTGGCAGTGTTCTTGCTCAAATGGCGAACAAGAGATGCGGTCTAGGTGCCATGGCGGACCGGTGTGTATGGAAAAGGGGCGCTTGTGAAGACGATGGAACAAATGGAATCGGAATTAGCGAGAGTACGGGCTCAGATTCAACGCTACGAGCTGGGCTACGAGACGTTCGCCAAGTCGGCGAACGAGATTAATAACCAGCTCGCCGTCCTCAAAGGAACGGCCCAGTTGGCGGCTGCTCAGCCAGATAGCGAAAACTTCAGCGAGCTCTCGTCCGTGGTGCTGGCCAGCGTCAGCCGCATTCAAACGATGCTCCGGCAGTCCGTGCAGGCTTTTCCAGTCGAGGGAGAGGCGGTGGCGGAATTCAAGAAGGCGGTGCAGTCGCAGCAGGTCTCCATTCTTGTCGTCGATGACGAGGCCATGCTTCGGAAACTGCTCGAGAAGATGCTGACCAAGCATGGATACGCCGTCCAGACCGCCGGGAGCGGAAACGAGGCCATTCAGGTCGGTCAGGAGAAGGAGTTCGATGTGATCCTGATGGATTACCGGCTCGGGGATATGAGCGGCCTCGACGCCTTCCGCGAAATCCGGAAGAAACAGGCCGCCTGCCGCGTGGTCTTTCTGACCGGCGACCCGAACATCAACGAGATCCGGTCTGCCGTGCACAGCGAGGGGGCGCAGGGCTTCATTACCAAGCCCTTCGAGGTGGAAGAGATCAACCACGTGATTCAGCACTTGCTCCACAAGCAAGCCGCCTGAGTGATCTCCTGAGCGCTGAAGGGTCTGGGCTGGAGGGGGCGATTCCGCCGAAAAACCCTAGCGGTGGGGCGCTGTCCCATTTCTTCGCTCTTTGTCGTGAGCCTTGTCCCGAGCCTTGTCGACCAACAGCACCTTGTTTGCGAGCCTTTTCGACAAAGCTCCCTCCATAGGCGGGCCAGGCGCGACAAAGGATAAGAACTGTGACTGTACGGCATCGCGGTGGGGCGGAAACCCACGAGGGTTTGAGTGAAACGGGGTTGATCAAGGGAATCGAGGGGGCGAGCTATCCCAGCCCGAATCTTGTCCGGGATGTGCCTGACTCCTATTGTGGCACCCTGCCGACTTGAATCCCCGGCGTTTCGTGGCATCTTTGCTCCTTTTCCGAAAAGGAGCACAAGATGAGCGCACCAGCGTACCAGGCGATTCTCTTCACATCTTTTGGCGGCCCCGAGGGCATGGACGACGTAATGCCCTACCTCGACAACGTGTTGCGCGGGCGCAACATTCCCGAGGCGCGCAAGCTTGAGGTGGCCGAGCATTACTACGCCTTCGGCGGAGTGAGCCCGATCAATGCCCAGAACCGCGCGCTGATCGAGGCCCTCCAGAAGGAACTTCGCGAACATGGCCTCGACATCCCCATCTATTTTGGGAACCGCAATTGGAAACCCTTCATCGAGGAGGCCGTCCAGCAGATGGCGGATGACGGCGTGCGCCGCGCCCTGGCCCTGGTCACATCCGGGTACAGTTGTTACTCGGGCTGCCGGCAGTATCGCGAAAACATCGCGGCGGCTCGCGAAGCGGTCGGAGACCGGGCTCCGGTCATCGATAAAATTCGCGTCTTTTATAACCACCCCGACTGGGTCGAGGTGAACCGGCAGCAGGTGGAAGAAGCCTTTGCGCGGCTCCCGGCCGAATCGCGCGCCGACGCGCTATTGCTCTTCACGGCGCACAGTATCCCCGGCGCCATGGCCGCGGGGAGTCGATACGAAATTCAACTGACCGAAGCCGCGCGCCTTGTCGCCGAAGCGCTCGGCCACGAGCGTTGGCGTCTGGTTTACCAGAGCCGTAGCGGCCCGCCGCATCAGCCGTGGCTCGAGCCGGACGTCTGCGATGTCATTGAGGCGCTGCCCGAAGAGGGCGTGACCGACGTTGTCATCGCCCCGATCGGCTTCATCTCGGACCATATGGAAGTGCTCTACGATCTGGACGAAGAGGCCAAGGAGGCCTGCGAGCGACTCGGCATTCGTATGGCACGGGCCGCCAGCGCGGGCACGCACCCGCTTTTCGTGCGGATGCTGCGCGAGCTCATCGAGGAGCGGCTCACAGAAAACCCGCAGCGAAAAGCCGTCGGCCGATTCGGCCCGAACCACGATGTCTGTCCAGAAGGCTGCTGCGCTTATGAGCGGCCGGCGGGTCGGCCTGCGGCGGCCACCACCGCATAACGCATCTCAAAGGCGCGCTCAGGGCGCGCGCCAGATGCCCGCGTCGGCGGCACGCGCCTCCGCCTCGTAGCCCCGATAGGCCTCCAGCCGGGGGTGAGGGAAATCGAGGGCGATCGCCTGACCCCCTTGCAGCATTTTGCGCCCGATATCGACACCTTGCCGCGATGCGTAGGCCCGAATTACGCCTTCTTCATCCGCTTCTTCGAACCCTTCCGGGATCTCCAGCTTGATGTGGCGACGGTTCACCCAGACCAGGAGGGTGGACTTTGCCGATCGCCCTTGTTGAATGACAAAATCCTCGCGGCGCCCGATCTGCTCCGCGAATTCGGTGAGCATGTCGCCCCGTTCGACAGGGGGCGCCTGGATGCCTAAAACCTGCACGATCTGCATGGCGCCGTCCTCATCTTCCAGCACAAGGCGATCGCCGGAGAGCACATCGCGACAGATCGAACCCGGCGACCAGCCATCGAGCCGTTCGCGCGTCTGAACCAGATGCGACGATACCCCGTAGGTGAACAACGCACACACCAGCGTGATGGCGGCAATGTACGCGGTCAGAAGTCTGCGACTCTTGCGGACGTTGGGATCAGGTTGCATGGGGGAACATCCTTCGAGCTATGCGAGGGAAAGCGAGGTGAGCGGTTTACCGAATGACATAGAAGAGAACAATGAGGGCCAGCATAATCAACGCCCCCCAGAACCGCAGACGCCGCTGGCGAACGCTGGGGGCAGGAAAGTGATAAGAACAGATGGGACAGCGATTGCTGTTTGCAGGCACTTCGCAGGCGCAGGAGGGACATTCGCGGGTTCCGAAATCCTTATTCGCCAGCACCCTCATCGCGCCGTCGTTGGCAGCCGTTGCTGTTGCGGCTGGATAAACCGGACAACTCGCTCGCCCGGCTTGGCATAACCGAATTCTTCGCGCGCCACTCGCTCCGCGAAGTCTGCCCGGGTTTGCAGAAGCACCTGTTTCTCGCGAAGGCTCCGAAGCTCTTCCTGTTCCCGCTCGAGTTTCGCCTGTAGATCGGCTTTACGGGCCTGTAGCTCGTTATACTCAATCGCTTTCGGATAAAAGGTCACGACCAGCAAGCCGAGGAGGAGCAACAGCCCCGCAAGTCTGGCCAGCCTGAAGACCGAACTCCAACCCTCTGAATCTTTGGACTTCATGATTGGTGAACGAGTTTAACCTGGCCCCCCGTAAACTCAAGCTGTTTCTTGCCCTGGCCTTTGCCTTGATCCGGGAGGGCCCACTGCGCATACTGCCCGCCAATCTCATGAAGTGCCCCGATTGCCAGCATCCGTTGATTCTTGTCGAATACCGTGAGGTAGAGATCGACCTCTGCTCGCACTGTTCCGGCTGTTGGCTCGATGGCGAGGAGCTGGGCTTCTTGCTCCATGGCGAGTTCCGGCACCTCGACGAAATCGACGCCGTGCGGGGCCCCACCGGGAGCCGCCGCTGTCCGCTCTGCCGGAAACGTCTGCGCGTTGGCCCCTTTGCGGAGTCCGGCATCGAAGTGGATGTCTGCACCATGGGCCACGGCATCTGGTTGGACCGCGGCGAGTTGAAGGAACTCATGGATCTGCACGGCCGCGACACACGCCTGTTGCCGCTCTCGCTCTATCTGAATGACATGTTCGCGGATACCCCCGAATCGGACGTTGAACAAGCTGCGGCTCCCGTGAGCCATGTTTCGAAAGAAGGAGACTGAAGATGGTTTATATTCTGATTCCGATTGTGATCGTTGTCCTGATCTTGATGTGGGTTGTGGGTGCTTACAATGGGCTCGTCAAGCTGCGCAACCAGGTCAAGAACGCCTGGTCGCAGATTGATGTCCAGTTGAAGCGGCGGCATGACCTGATCCCGAACCTTATCGAGACGGTGAAGGGCTACATGAGCCACGAAAAAGAAACGCTCGAGCTGGTCACCAAGGCGCGCTACCAGGCCGTGCAGGCCAAAGGTCCGGCCGCCCAGGGCGCGGCGGAAGGGCAGCTCAACCAGGCCCTCGGGCGCTTCATGCTGATCGTAGAGAATTATCCCGATCTCAAAGCGAACCAGAACTTCCTCGCCCTCCAGGAGGAACTCGTCTCGACCGAGAACAAGGTGAGCTTCGCCCGCCAGTTCTACAACGATGTCGCCATGCGCATGAACACCCGTATCGAGTCGTTCCCCACGAACATCATTGCGGGCATGTTCAACTTCAGTCAGGCCGAGTTCTTCGAAGTCGCCTCCGCCGCCGAGCGCGAGGTGCCGAAGGTCAGCTTCTCCGGCGGCGCCACAGCGGCGTGAATGCCCTGCGCGGCGCGATGGAAGGCCCGCCCAAAGAATTGGGGCATTTGGAACGTCCGATGCTGTTCTTGTTCGTGATGAACGAATTCATCTGCACGGAGAGAGCGTGCGAGGTTTTGGAGTGCGGTGAGAAGCGAAGCGCCGCACCGCTTTCACCACCGCTGCATCAACTGCGAAAGCGCCGCCGCTCCCGCTACGCGGGATTGTCGGCGCACTCCAAGGCGGCTGCGCCGCAAGAGTGTTTAAAGACGGTCTCTTGTGGAAGGTTAACAGTCTCCAAATACCAGGGCGCGCCGGAAGGCCCGCCCTGGCCGAATTGAGCGGCGCATATGTGGGAAGAAATCCAGGCCAACCGACGGCGCTCCGCCTGGTTGCTTGTTGTTCTGTTTTTCCTCTTCGTGCTGCTCGGTCTCGTGATTGCCGAGGCGGTGGTGCCCGGCAGCGGCCTTTTCGGGCTGGGTGCAGCCATCGTGGTCTGGAGCCTCCTCCTGCTGGCCAATGCGGCGGCGGGCGAGAACATTCTACTGGCCTCGGCCGGTGCCTCGCGTGTCGAAAAAGAGCACGCCCCGCAGCTCTGGAATGTTGTGGAAGAAATGATGATCGCCTCCGGCATGGCCCGCATGCCTGCACTCTATATCATCGATTCCTCCGTCCCGAACGCCTTCGCGGTTGGACTGCGCCCCGAGCGCGCCGCCGTCGCGGTGACCTCCGGCCTCCTCGCGCGGCTGAATCGTGACGAGCTGCAAGGCGTGATCGCCCACGAGTTGGCCCACATCGAGAATCGCGACACCCAGTTCATGACCGTCGCCGGCGTCACCCTTGGCGCCGTCATCATGCTCTCCGACTTCTATCTGCGCCATATCCGTTTCACCGCGCCGCGCACCCGACGCGGCGGTCGGAACGAGGCCGGCGCCGCCGCTCTCATGCTCGTTCTCGCCCTGGTCTTTGCGATCCTCGGTCCGCTACTCGCCCAGCTCCTCTACTTCGCCTGCAGCCGAAAGCGCGAATATCTGGCCGACGCCTGCGCCGCCCGCTCCACCCGCTATCCGGAGGGACTCGCCAGCGCCCTTTCGGTCATCAGCTCCAGCCAGAACCGTGAGCACCTCCCGGTCAACCGCACGCTTGCGCCCATGTATGTGGTCAACCCGCTTCACGCTGCCGGCGGGAGCGGCAGTTGGTTCAGTACGCACCCGCCCACGGCATCGCGCATCAAGGTCCTGCTCGGCATGTCCGGCGATTCGTCGCTCGGCAGTTACGAACGCTCCTTCCGCCAGTTAAACGGCAACCGCGGCGTCATCGGCAGCCGCAGCCTGCGAGCGGACCTCGAACAGGGCCGCCAGATTCCGCACGAGGAGAAAGAACGCGACCCGACGAAGGC
>SLOV01000313.1 GCA_007132345.1 Kiritimatiellia bacterium | reverse complement strand
GCCACTGCGCGGCGTGAAAGAGGCAGAGGGCCATGGTGTAATGGGCCACGGTGGCGCGCTCAGCTTCGGGGAAGCGTTCGAGGTAGTAGGCGAACTCCGATTGGGCCTCGGGATACTCTTCCAGGCGATAGAGAGCGGAGGCCGCGGCGAAATCGAGCGGCTCGCGGGCGGGGTGCCGATCAGGCAGGGCGGTGCGTGCGAACTCGGCGGCGGCGAGGGCCTCTTCCGCGCGGTCCGCACGGAGGAGTCGATCGGCGAGCAGGACATAGGCGTCGGGCCATCGTGTGAAGCGCGGGTAGTGAATGGCCAGTCGGTTCGCGTGTTCGGCCGCCTCTTCGAACCGGTCGAGGTAACTGGCGCTGAAAGAGGCGGCGAGGAGCACTTCGTCATGTTTCGGGGCTTCGGGTAAATCGGCGAGCTGGGCATAGAGTTCGTAGGCGCGCTCGAACTCTTCGAGGTGGAAACGTGCGTGTGCCTCGCCAAGCATCGCCGCGTGCAGGTCCGGGGAGGAACCCGGATCGGCGTCGGCGTCGGCAACGAACCATTCGTACCATTGCAATGCCTGTCGAGGATCCTGTTGGAAGGTGCAGCGTGCGGCCAGATAGAGAACGATGGGGTTCAACTGCGCACCTTGTTCCTGCATGACGCCGCGCAATCCTGCTTCGTGCTCCTTGAGCAGGTCGGCGGAGGCGCCCAGGTCGCCGTCTTCGATCTGGTGCCGGGCCATTTGCAGAAAGGATTGCAACCGCAAGAGAGGGGAGGCGTTGCTGTCGAGCAGCCGCCGCAGAATGCGTTGCGCCGCCTCCGGCTCACCCGCCTGTGCAAGGCAGATGGCAAGGTTGAGCATCAGCTCGTTCCGGTCGAGCGCGGGATCGTTGAGGCGCACGGCGCGCGCGTAAAGGCGCGCGGCTTCCGGGTAGCGGCGGCGCATTTGTTCCGTTGCCGCCCAGGCGCCGAGGGAGAGGGCGTGGTAAGCGTTCTCTGATTGGCCCTCCTCCTCGTTGGGGAAGTAGAGGTAGCAGCGCTCGAACGCGCGCGCCGCCTGTTCGTGGTGGCCGATCTGTTGATACGCGGCACCGAGGTTGTAGAGCACGTTTCCGAAGACGGGACCATGAACGATCTCGGCGTTGTCGCCATGGGTGTCGACCACGCGCTGGAGCACCGTCGCGGCCTGGGCGGCATCGCCTTCGAGCAGGAGTTCTACGCCGCGCTCGTATTCTTCGGCGAACGGGAGCGCGCCCTGCGCAGGTAGCGCGAGCGCGACCGCGAGCAGCAGCGCCAACCTCAGTGCGCGCTTAAGGAAGAAGGGCGGTGTCCAGTTCATCGTTCAAAGGATGCGGGAGCGGATGCAGATTCTCGCGCAGGATTTCGCGCAGATCGAAGACGCGCCAGCCACCGCTTGCGTCGGTACGGTAATGCAGGATGAGGCCGAGTTGGGAGCGCGGCCCCTGGATGTAGGAAAGGCGGAGATGACGGGGGCCCGCGGGCAGTTCCATGACGGTTTCGATGGGGCGGAACCCGCGCCGGCCGTCGTGGGCGATGACGTCTTCGCCGTCGATCTGAAAGAGCGCCTCGGAGTCGGAGGTGAGGCGAAAGGCCACGATGCCGCTATGGGTTTGCGGCCAGTGGAGGGTGACTTCGTAATCGACGCCAATCCACGGCGCCTGCTCCAGGAGCGGGTTGGCGACACGGTCGTCGCCCCGGCCAGGCACCCAGAGGGCGTGGGTGTAGAGGCGTTCGTCGGCGACTTCGCGGGACGCGCCTTGAAACCAGCCGCGCGCGGTGCGTAGGCGCGCGGTTCGGCTGAAAAGATAGACGGTGCCTTCGAACGCAGCACGCGGGGCGCGGCCCGCATCGGTCGAGAGGGGACGCAGCGCCGTATCGAGACGCGCTCGGTCTGGATCGATGCCGGGAAGGAGGCGTGTCGGTGCGTCGAGTGCGGGTAGGTCGGGCAGGGGCAAGGCGACGGACGGCGGAACGGGTGCGGGCGCAACGGCCGCAAGCGCTACGGGCTCGTGGGCCGGGGCATGGAGGGATGGGGCGGGGCCGGGTGCAGAGCCTCGCTCTGGTTGAGGATCGAACGATTCGGGGCGGATCGGGAAGACGACGATATCGGGCGCGACGAGCACTTCGGGAAACAGGACACGCGAAGCAAAGGTGCCCAGCACTAGCAGATGAACCCCGAGGCTGACAACGAGCGCCAGCAGCCGGCTACTGGGGCGGATCATTCGGTTCTGTTCGCGCAAAGGGTCCATGGTTAACTCTTAACGGACCAGACTCACCTGCGCGAGCCCGGCGCGGGCGCAGGCGTTGAGGACATCGATAAATCGCTGCTCGGCGGCGGCGTCATCGCAATCGATGAAGACGCGCGCTTCGGCGCCGGTTCGTGCGGTCATGGCGGCGTATCGCTCCAGCCGTTCGACCAACTGCTCGATATCTCGTTGGCCCGGCAGATGGAGGAGGGGTTCCCGATTCAACTCGATGACGCCCTGTGCCGTGATCCGGATGCGTAATGCCTCGCTGCGTGCCGGTGCCGCCGTGCGCGTGATGGCGGGCAGGCGCATTTGCAGATTCGCCTCCTGACGCTGGAGCGTCGCGGAGACGAGGAAGAAGGTGAGCAGCAGGAAGCCGATATCGATCAGCGCGGCCATGCTGAGGCGTGGGCCGCGTTCCTGGTCGATACCGGCAAGGAGGTGAGCACTCATGGGTCAGAGCTCGGCGGTGTAGGCGGCGAAGATGACGCGATCGAGGCCGGCATCGGAGGCGACGTCCAGCAGACGCCGCACCGCGCCGTGCGCCACGCGGCGATCGGAGCGGACGAAAAGGCGGACGCCCGGATCGGCCATCAGGGCGGCACGGAATCGTTCTCCTAACTCATCGAGCGAGAGGATGTTGCCGTGTTCATCGGCGTAGGTCCCGTTTTCGTAGACGTTGACGAGTGTACGGGAGCGGAGGGTGCGCGGAACCTGGGCGGCGTCGGCAACGGGGAGTGCGACACGCGGATCCTGAAGATAAGTGATCATGGTGGAGCCGGTCATGAAGAAGATCAGCAACAGGAAGACGAGGTCGATCATGGGGGACATGTCGATCTCGAGATCGATTTCTTCAAGCCCCGGTGCGGTGCGGTGCGCGCGGGAGGGTCGGAATTTCATGCGTTGCGTCCGCTGAAAAGCCATGGCGGTGGGACGCGCGTCCATTCCGTCAATCCTTGTCGTGAGCCTTGTCCCGAGCCTTGTCGGCTAAAAACACTCCATCTTTCAGCATGTTCGACAAGGCTCACGACAAAGCTCGCGACAAGGGAATCGAAGAGTGATGGCACGGGATCGCGGTGGGGCATCAATCGATCCTTCTTTTCGATGAGAGCGGGTTTATCAGCATGGAATCCACGCGTCGACTCCTTCAAGCGCGGTCGAGTCCGTTCGGTAGATGATCGAGACGGCGATCCGGATTGACGGCGGCGAGCGCGAGGCTCAGGAGGTCCTCGGTGGTTTCGGCGCATTCGCCGACGAGTTGCACCAGGCGGTTCCGGAAGAAGAAGTAGAAGAAGAGGGCCGGCAACGCAATGATGAGCCCCGAGGCGGTGGTGACGAGGGCTTCGCTGATATGACCGGCGAGCCGGGAAGGATCGCCCATGCCTTCGCGCCCCATGACACTGAAGGCTTTGATCATGCCGGAGACGGTGCCGAGCAATCCGAGCATGGGCGCGGCCTGGGCCAGGATGGAGAAGTAGTTGATGCGAAGCATGTAGAGGCCGTTCACGCGGGCCGCGAACTCGCCCATGGCCTCCTGCACCTGGGGGCGGCCCAGGGTTTCGAGGTCGTCCGGATCGAGCACGGGCAGGGCGCGGACGAGCAGGCGGCCGAGATAGGTGGGGCTCTGGCCCGCTTGCTCGACGGCGCTGCGCACACGGAATGCCGCCATTTCGTCGCGCAATGCCGTGACGAGGCGTGGCGGACAGAACTCGGCGCGACGCAGGATGAGGGCATGGTAGACCGCAAGCGCCAGCACGGCGATGGAGAAGGCGCCAAGCGGCCACATGGCCCAGCCGCCAGACTGAATCAAGCCGAGCAGCGTGGTGGTTTCTTCATAGACCTCGGGGCTGGCCACCGCGGCGGGGGGCGTGGCCGGGAGATCGATATCAAGGCCGGGGATATCCAAGTCGAGCGCTTCCTCCTGCGCGCCGACGAGAATGGCGCCGGCGAGGAGAGCCACCCATAGAATCGGAAGGATCGCAAGCCATGATCGAGTTCGCATAGGAGATGTCCGTCCTGGATCTGTGCGTCGGTTCGCGCTCGCTTGCCGCTAATCCTGGGGAAGGCGGTCGAGCGGTTCCGCGATGCCGCTGGCTGTGACGCGGAAGGGTCGCCATAGCAGGCCGAAATCGCGCACGGAAATGTCGGACCGCCGCGGCGCAACGTCAAAACTCTCGATCTCCAATTCCTCCGCGTGGAACTTCTGCTCCAGTCGATCGACCGCCTCCTGGAAATCGTTTTCGAGCTCGGCCAAGCGCTGCTGCTGCACCTCGAGTTCCTGTTCCGCACGGGCAATCTCTTCGCGCCGCCCGGCGGTGCGCTGGGCGCGGTTTGCGGCCGTGGCAGCGCGGCCGATGTTGGCCGCCGAAGCCGCTTTACGTCCCAGCATGGCGCCGAGTAGCGTCTGTCCGACGGTCATCACTGTCTGCATTTTCTGCTGGCTGTATTGCGCGGTGTTTCGGTCACGCCGATCTTCGGCGCGGCGGATACGGTCCTGCATCGTTTGAAAACGACGGTCGTAGGTGGATTTCAGTTTCTCCACCTCGGCATCGCGACGCTCGCGGGCCTGGTGCACCAGGCGGCCACGGAATTCCCCCTCGCGCTCTTCGGGCAGGGACCACGCCTTGAGGCTCGGGGAATGATAGATGCGCAGGGGCCGCTCGCGAAAGACGTAGCTCGCCAGCTCCTTGTTCCACCCACCGTAGCTACGCGCGTTTGTGGCGATGGCGGGTAGTTCGTCGTAGTCACCGGGAGTCAGCGGCTCGGTCAAGAGGTCGAGCGCATCCTCCTCGAAAGGGCGCACCGCGGCCCAGTCGGCATCGCGGCCGGTGGAGGCGAACGGAATCAAGAAGGCTTGCGTCGTCCATGTGTCGGTCTTGGACCGGGCATGCACGTAGTGCAGGCGCACGACCCCCACCAGTTCGGCGCGATAGAGCAGGCGGTTTCCTTCACCGACCGCTTCGCGCGGGCTGAGATAGAATTGCTCTACCTGCGGGGGCAGCACGGGTGCCGTAGAGGCAGGGGCGGCGGCGGGCGATGCGGCGGCGGGTGCTGCTGCCGGATCGGTAGGGGCCGCGGCAGTGGGCACGGGCATGGGGGCCGCCGGGGCCGGTGCTGCCGCCGAGGTCGGCCTGCGATCTTGCATGAGTTGCTGGATCTGCAGACGGGTCAGTGGCCCGCTCAGATACGAAAGGCACCAGCGCGTCTGGAAGATACTGGGCCCTTTGTCGTGCACGTTGTGCATGAGGAAAACGCGGTTGCCGAGGCCGGAGAGGATGGCGTCCATCTCGCGCCGGTTAAACGAGGCACCGGCCGTTGTGGAGGCGCCTTCGAGCCCATCGAGCACGCGCATCTTGTCGCGCTCGGTCTGGAGGCGGCCAATGAACCAGGTGCCGGTGTTCGAGAGGCCTTTGTAGTCGAGGTCGATCGGGTTCTGCGTGGCGAGCAGCACGCCGAGGCCGTAGGCGCGGGCCTGTTTGAGCAGCGTGAGCATGGGCAGCTTGCTCGGCGGATTGGCCGTGGGCGGGAAGTACCCGAAGATCTCGTCCATATAAAGAAGCGCACGCAGGCTCGACGTGCCGGGCTGGCTGCGCGCCCAGGAGAGCACTTCATTGAGCAGAATTGTGACGAAAAACATCCGCTCCGTATCGGAAAGATGGGCGATGGAAAGAACCGAGATGCGCGGCTTGCCTTCCGGCGTGTAGAGCAGCGCGCCGATGTCGAGCGGCTCGCCTTCCATCCAGCCGGCGAATCCGGGCGAAGCGAGCAGATTATTGATCCCCATGGCCAGGTTCATGCGATCCTTGGCGGGGTAGAAGGTTTCGAGATCAAAAACGCCGATCTTGTCGAAGGGCGGCGCCTGGATCTGGCGGATCAACGTGGTCAGGTCGAGGTCATGGCCGCCGGACCAGGCGGTATGCAGGATGTTCGAAAGGAGAATGTGCTCGCGGCTGTTGACGGGGTCGGCCGAAATCCCCATGAGGGCGAGCAGCCCGGAGACAGCAGACTGCACGCGGTCGCGCATGGCTTCGGTGTCCTGGATGATGGAGGCGCAGGGTGCATCGAAGGAGCGTAGAACGGTGATCTGCAGGCCGGCGTTGCTGCCAGGGGTGTAGATGGCGACATCGACGGAATCCCGGAAGCGCTGAATGCGGCTGCCGTCCTGGCCCCACTGGTCGAGCCCCTTCTTCCAGCGTTCCGCAACACTTGCCGCGAAGTCGTCGGGCGACATTCCCTGGCGTGCCGCTTCCTGCTCCTCGATCCAGGGCCGGAAATCGGAGGGCCTCAACTCGGGAAACGTCAGCATGAGATTCCCGAGGTCGCCTTTCGGGTCGATGGCGATGGTCGGGATTTCGTCGATTGCCGCTTCTTCCAGCAGGGAGAGGCAGAGGCCCGTCTTGCCGCTGCCGGTCATGCCGACGCAAACCCCGTGCGTGGTCAGGTCCTTGGAGTCGTAAAGCAATAGCTCGTCGAGTAACTTCTGTTCGCCCATGTCGTAGTTGCGACCGAGATAGAAGGCGCCGAGTTTTTCGAAGTCGTTCATGGATTTCCTCTCCTGTTGCTCCCTGCCGGGCAAACGCCAGACGCCCTTCTATTCCGATTCGGTGACCGACTCTTCTACTTCGGTCTCCGCTTCCTCGGCATCTTCCTCGCCGCGCCCGCCAAAGGGCAGGACGCGTCGTGCGCCGTTGCGGAGAGCGCCCGCGCCTTCCCCAACGATCCGCGCGCCCTCTCCCGCGGCGCCACCCACCACGCCGACGCCCAGTTCGGCGGCCGAGGCAGCGCCTCCAAGGATCTGGCTGGTCGCATTGCCGATGAGTTCGCCGGACCCCCTCAATACCCCGACCACTGCGTCGTCGATATTCGAGAGAATCAGGGAAAGCAACTCGCCGATGGTCAGCCCACCGCTGTCCCGACCAATATCCTTCATTTCAATGGTGGGCAGCGGGATGGGAATCGATTGCCCGCGCAGGATCGCCGGGCTGTAGTTTACCCGCGCCCCGCTGATGATCAGATGGTCGATCACGACCTTTTTGCCCCCTTCATCCTCTTCTTCCGGAGCCTCACCCTCCTCTTTGGGCCCGCCAAAGGCGGCGGCGTTTTCCTGCAGGGCCCGAAGATTCTTCGCATCCAGCCCTTCCACTGTAATCACAGGCGAATCGACCACGACCTTCCGCACCACCACTTCATCGCCACGCAGGGAGCGAATGTCCACCTCTACATCCAGGCGGGTTAACTCAAAGGCGCTCGGGGTACGAAACCCTTCCGGGTTGCCCACGACGAGCCCCTCGATTTCTCCTTTCCCATCGATGATCGACACGGCGACCCGCTCCAGGTTGACCGGCGCCTGCAGAATGCGAGGTCCCATGGTCTCGACCCCCTGATGAATCACCCGGTTCAGGTTCAAATACAGGGCGCCCAACAGGGCCAGTACGACGATGGGGGAGAGGATCAGAATGGTCTTGAGCAGCTTCTTCATGCAGTACTTCCTTGAAACGACGTTTGCACTGAGGGTTGGATACGTTGCGGTCCGTACCTGCGAACGGGACGACCCCACACAGAAGATATGGAGAGAAACAAACCTGGCCCGCGGCGTCAAGGCCGTGCGCAGGGTTTGCCGGAGGCCGTCATGAAATCGGAACCACTGTCGAATGAGAGGCTTGTAGAATGT
>SLOV01000209.1 GCA_007132345.1 Kiritimatiellia bacterium | reverse complement strand
CGGCGGTGAAAGAGGCGGCCTGAATCGGTTCGCTGAAGGTGAGGAGGAAGTGGTCGAAGGTGTGGCGCACCGTCTGCGCCGGAAAGGCGTGGATGACGGAGGGGCCGGTGGCGAAGATGAGGCCCAGCCAGACGCCGTCTTCCTCATAGGCGGGAACAAACTCCACGCTGTTGCCTGCGTCCGCGCCGAGGACGGTGGTGAAGATGCCTTCGTTCGAGGACGCGGAGAGGATGTGGAAGGTTTCGCTCAGATCTGGTGCGTAGTTGTTGATGAGTCGCAGATCCAGCGTGCCGTCCAAGGCCGCATGGCCGGTGATCGCGAGCTGATCGTATTGGGTGCCGGGCGTCGGGCCGCCAACCTCGGCGATGAAGACGCCGTTCGGCGCTTGCGTGTAGTTGCCGAGGATCTGAATCCGGCCTGGTGAGGTGCCAGGGCGCACGACGCCTGCGTTAAGCAAATCGCCTTCGAGTGTGCCGGTTCCAGAAAGGTGCGTGTTATTGCCGAGGTGCAGAAGACCGGTTTGCAGCAGGCAATCGGCAGGCAGGATCATGTGCGCGTTGGAGAGCGTGAGTTCGGCGGCGCCGAGCCGGTTGGTGCCGCCGAGGTTGAAGAGCAGGCCGGCCCCGGTACCACTGCCCTGTTCCAGCCCGGAGAGGTTCACCGTGCCTGTGGCGTCTGCGCGGAACTCGAAGGGGCCGCCGTTGTTCACACCGCTGCCGCCGCCGGTGATGGTCTGCACGCCGGAGAGATCGATCTCGGCACCCGTGCTGGAAGTGACGAGCAGGCGGAGTCCGCCAAGTCCGCTGAATACGGCGGTGAGGTTGGTGAGCGAACTCATGTCGAGACGCGTCCCTTCGCCGCTGGCCGAGAAGAGGGTGCGCTGCTCGTTGATACCGAAGCCCTCGGAGGAGAGGAAGTCGCGCACGCTATCGGGCAGGGTGTAGGTCGCACCGGCGCTGAGCAGGAAGCGGGAGAAGTCAATGGTGGCGAGCGTGCCATGCTGGAAGCTGCCGCTGCCGCTGAGCTGAAGGGTGCTGCGTACGAAGGTTTGCAGGAGCGGGGCGTTCCACAGCGCTTCATCTGGGATGTTGAGGCGGCTTCGTTCTAGCGAGGTCAGCAGCGGGGCCTGGAACTCGCTGCCGGCCGGCAGGAAGAACTGGGTGCGGAGGGCGGTTTCGAGGAGCGGCAGCGTGACGAGTGGGCGGGCCATGTTGATCCAGATACCGGCGCTGGTTCCGTTCAGAGTGGTGAGCGCGTCGAGATGAATGAAGCTGTCGGCGTCGGTACGGAATTCGAGCGGGCCGCCTGCGTTCGCGCCGCTGCCGCCGCCGGTGATGACGGTGACGCCGGACAGGTCGATTTCGCCACCATCGCTGGCGGTGACGAGCTGCCGCAGACCGCCCAGACCGCTGAATACGGCATCGATCGACTGCAGGGCTGAAAGGTCGAGTCGTGTGCCCGCGCCCTGTGCCAGCATGATGGTGCGTTGCTCGCTGATGCCCATGCCGCCGGAGGAGTTGTAGTTGGTGATGGCGGGCGGGAGCGTGTAGGTGGCTCCGTCATAGAGCAGAAATCGGCTGAGGTTCACGTTGGTGAGCGCAGGCAGGTTTGCGGTGGCGTTGGTGAGGATGAGTTGGCCGCTGGTGAAGGTCGCGGCTTCCGGCAGATACAGGTGGCCGCCCTGTTGCGCGCGAAGCACCGCGCCGTTGATCGTGGTCGGGCCGTTGGCGGTGAAGGTGGTATTGCTGCCTTGCACCGTGAGGCCGCGCGCGGCGTTCACGGTGAGCGACCCGTTCACCCAGGAATCACCGTCGGTGACCATCAAGGTTCCGCCGGTGATGTGCAGGTTCTCTTCGCAGCGCAGGCTGCCGACCGTTGTGTTTCCGGCCACGGTGATCGTGACTTCTTCTTCTACATCGGCGATGACGTCGTTGGTGGCGGTGGGCACGAAGTTGCCACTCCAGTTGAGCGGATCGTGCCAGGAGGCGCCGTCGCCACCGCCGTCCCAATACACCGTCTGGGCCGGCGCAAAGACCACGAGGGTGGCGACGGCGCTTGTGACCGCGCCGTGGTGATTGGAGACGACCACCGTATATCCGCCAGACTGGTTGGTCTGAACATTGGCCAGGCTGAGCGTGTGCTGGGTTGCACTGGGCAGATCGTCGCCCTGGTACCGCCACTGGTAGTGCAGGGGCAGGCTTCCGTTGGCCGTGACGCTAAAGGAAGCCGCACCGCCCTGAAGCACCGTCTGGCTGGCGGGCTGCACGAGAATTGAGGGCGGTGTGGTGCCCAAATTGGTCGAGGCGACTGTGCGCAGTTCAAGGCGGTTGGAAAGATAGACGGGCTCGAACGCCAGATCCTCGTCGATGGCGAGGCCGGTGAATGAATAGAATGCGCCGGTTACCGAGTTGTAGTTGATGATGGAGAAGATGTCGCCTTCGGTCGGCGCGAATTCTTCGATGAGGGAAATGTTTACCGTTCCATCCAGGGTCGCGGCGCCGCTGGTGACGAGCTGATCGAAATCGGTTGCGGCGACGAGACCGCCGATTTCCAGATCGATCTGTGCGGTGTCCGTGTGCCGCACGGCGCCGGTGAGGGTGATACGGCCCGTGGAGAGGCCGGGGTCGATGCGGCCCGCGTTGACGAAGGAGAGGCCGGAAACGTGCAGGGTGCCAGCCCCCATGATGAGGCCCGCTGGTTGGTTGGTGAGCGAGTCCCCGCCGAACGTCAGCGTGGCGTTGACCAGTTCCATGGTTCCATAATTCTTGTGCTGTGCGCCCGTAGCCGAAACGGTGGAGGCGCGTTCTGTGCGGATAACGCCGTGGTTGATGAGTGGTGCATTGATCGTGCGCGTGCCGCCGGTACCGAGACGGAACTCGATGCGTCCGCCGTCATGGTTTTCGATGGTGCTACCGTTACTGTTGACGGTTGCCGTGCGGGTGCCGGAGGCGCAGTCCAGCGCCAGCGTGCCGAAGTTGTTCCAGCCGCTGGTCCAGTTCAAGGTTGCGTTCCCGTCTCCGCTGGCCTGCACCAGAAGTGTTACGTTAGTGGGATTGTCGCTGGTGAGCGTGTTGGAGGTCCAGAGTAGCAGGGTCGTAGGTTCGGGCGGCGCGGCGACAATTTCGATCTGCGAGTTGCGAATGCGCACCGTGCCATCGAAGCGGCCGCCGTCCAACATCACACCTCCTTCGAAGTCGATGCGGTAGTCGAAGGATGCGACCTGGCCCTGGTTCACAAGGGTTCCGGTGAAGGCGCGCGCCCCGCCCGATCCGGCCTCGGACAGGATCAGGCCCGTGGGACCATTCGTTACGCCGGCGCCCGGCGCGCTGAGGTTCGAGTTCCGGATGCCACTGAGCGTCCGGAGCAGGAGGGTGCCCAGGTTCTTGGCGCCATTCGTGTGCGTTGTGAGCGTCGCGTGGCCGTAGAAGGCGTTGGCTTCTACATGCACGGTGGTCTCGGGCGAACGGTTGTTCAGCAGCGTGCAGGCGCCCGCGGCAAAGAGCCGGTTCGAGTGGGTGGCTGACGCATGGATGTCGATCATGGCATCCCTGAGATAGAAATCGCCGGTGATGACGCCTCCGAGCAAATGAAAGTCGCCGTCGGCCCAGGTGCAGCGCCCATCAGCGAGTACTTCTCCGTCCAGTTGGTTCCAGGTTCGGTCCGTGCCGTGCATATAGAGGGCGGTATCGGCGGCGACGGAGAGTGTGCCTTCGTTCTGCAGGCCGCCGGTGAAGTCGCGTGCGCCTCCGGTGCCTCTCTCGACTTCGATGCGGCCGGAGGCTGCGTTGTGGAGCGTGCCGGTCACCGTCAGATCGCTGCGGCGCGTCCCCGAAACGGTCTGCAGGTGGATGGTTCCGTGGTTGGAAAAGCTGTCGGGCGCGATGAGTAAGGCGTTGCCACTGCCGCTGCCCTGCACCCAGAGCGTCGTGTTAGTAAAGTTGTCCGTGAGCAGGGTGGTGGTACCGCGCAGCGTAAGGGTTAGCGGGGCAGCGGGCGAATCGCTTACGCGCAGTTGAATGTCATGGAAGAACACATTGCCGATCACGCTGCCGCCCGCGGATTCGTAGATGCCGTGAACGGAGAGCGAGGCAGTGCTTGCATGCAGGACGCCGCGGTTGATCAACTCGCCCTCCACGCTGCGGGGGCCACCGGTGCCGGCTTCGATGCGAATCTCTCCGGTCGCATCGTTGGTTGCCGAACCGGAGGTCAGCAGCCTGGAGGCCCGTGTCCCTGATATCGTTTCCAGGCTGATCAGCCCGCGATTGACGGCGCCTGTCTGCAGGGTTAGCAGGCCATCGCCGGTGCCACTACCCTGTATGGACAGCGACTGGTTCGCGTGCAGCATTCCCGAGAAGGAGCAGGCGCCAAAGGCCGTAAACGATGCCGCGTTGGTGGCCTCGTTTGAGATATCGAGGCTTGCGTTGACGAGTTGTACCGGTCCGCCGAAAGCGCCGCCCTCGTACGTGACGGATGTCGTGCTGAACGAGAATCCGTTGGAGGCGGAGAGTTCGCCGCTCACCAGTGTGAATGGGATCGAGGCGGTCAGGCTTTGGACGGCCACATCCGGCCCATCAAACTCCACAGCGCTTTCGGCGAGCGTGAGCGACACATCATTCGCGGGGCCAGGCAGTGCGTCGCCGCTCCAGTTCAATGGATCGTGCCAGGAAACGCCGTCGCCGCCGCCGTCCCATGTGACGGTTTGCGCGGGCAGCAGTGTTGTGGTCGCGATGAAGGCGCAGAGGGCGATGATGACGGCGCCGGGCCTTCGAGGCTTTCGGCGAGCGGGGCGGTTCGTTTTCATGGCGCGTCTCCTCCGCCGACAACATCGGGGCTTTGTCGAAACGCGTCATGCGCGCTTTCGGCGAGACGGCTGCAGCCGCGTAGGGACGAGAATCCGTCCCATACGATCCAGTGGGTTCATCGGGCTGCACCGCAGCTCCGATCCCGTCTGAGCGTTGGTGAAATTCTACTCCCGACAGGAGAGCGAGGTCAATGCTGGCGGTTGTCAAAACGGCAATGCTTCAAAGCTGATTTACGAATAAGCGTGCATCATTGGAAATAGATAACATGCCCATTTGCACCCGCGTCAGTCGAATCGCAGGCTATGGCGCCCGAATCATCTGGTGAACCCGTGTCAGGAACTCGGAAGCCAGACATCTGAAGGTAGAGGTCTGTAGTCGTCTTCAAGACGGTGCATCCGGGCGGGCTCTGCAGCTTAGAGCCCCGATTTCATCCGAGAAATCGGGTTCTAAGCCGAATGGCACTAAATTAAGGCTGCGGCTCAGCGGGCCTGCCCCGGCTCCGTGGACGTCGGGGACGCTTCGCCCTACCTTCCTGCGCAAGTGTCTGATGGGTAGGGCGAACCGTCCCCGGTGAGCCGCACGGGCGCCGTCCGAAATCAACCTTGTTTTAGCGCCATTCCCCTCTGAAGGGCCTCTTTTATGTGTAACACGCCTGCCGCAAGCAAGTTGCAGCGGCTAATCCGTGAAGCACCCCTTCTGACCCCGAGCCTTTGTCTAGTTTCTAGGTTGGCCCCGGATGCCCCCGCCTCCTCCCCACTTGGGCATGGACCACTTGCGCAATAGACTGTACATCGATGTACAAATTGGAGTTGATCAATGACGACCGTGACATTCACCGAGCTCAGGAATCAGGCGTCAGGCATGCTCAGCCGGGTCGAGCGGGGTGAGACGCTCGTGGTCATGCGACATGGTCGCCCCATTGCAGAAGTATCACCCATGTCACCCAGCGTCCGTGCGCCATCCTGGAAAAAGCCAGCCCTTCGCCTTGTGACAAAGGGAGGGAGCTTATCCGCCGCCATTCTCGCGGAGCGCGATGATGAAGGTGTTTTTTGATTCGTCCGCGTTTGCCAAACGCTTCGTTTCGTAACCGCCGACAAACGGCAGCGTGCTGCCGCAGAGAGGCAACGCCTCACGGTTCAGATCGTTTGACGGGTGATGGAAGAAATGTTCCAGGGCAAGGGGTGACCCCAGCCGCGGATCAGATCCTATGCCCGACCCATGCCTTATTGCCCATGTGCGCAAGCTGACCCACCCTCTCCGCGCAATAGGCTCTTCTCCGGCTCTTTACCTGCGGTTTGTCTGGTTTCGATTCTGCTGAAAAACCCTGGTGGTGGGGCGCCGGCCCATTTTGCATCTCTTTGTCGTGAGCCTTGTCGCGCCTCGCCCGCCTCTGGAGGGAGCCTTGTCGACCAACATCACGCTGTTTTCGAGCATTCACGACAAAGCTCACGACAAAGCTCGCGACAAAGGACAAGAAGGTTCATTGCACGCCATCGTGGTGGGGCGCCGGCCCATAACGGTTTTCCGCAAAACGGGGTTTCTCAGCGGAATCGAATCTGGAGACGTGACCCCGCTTCACCAGCGGTGCCTTATCCGCGACAAGCCCAAAAGCCGCATCTCAATACCCGGATCCGAGGACCGACCCTGCTTCTCCCTTGCCCTGCTTCTCCCTTGGATTCCGACCCCCGAGCCTGGCTCTAATCCACTTACCCGCACTTCGAGCCCCTGCCTTGCTTGACATACAGCATTACAGCACTAATCTGTAATCATGATACGAACACAAATCCAACTGCCCGAAAAAGACTATCTGGCACTGCGGGAGGCAGCTCATCGTGCGGGTCGTTCCCTGGCCGATTGCGTCAGGGAGGCGGTGGCGCAATACTTGGCTCGCCCCACTCCGGGCGACAAAGTCCTCTCTCACGCGGGCCGCTTTGCCCCTCAGCCCGCCGAAGAGCTGAAGGACCATGACGAGTGGTGGGCCGAAGCGATTCTCGAAAAGCGAGAGCAATGAGGGCCCTGTTCGTCGATACCTCCGGTTTCTACGCCTTCCTGGACCGAACCGACCCCAATCATGGATCTGCGGTCAGCCTCTTCACTCTCGCCATTGAAAAAGGATGGGAACTTGTAACCACTAATTATGTGGTGCACGAGAGTTGGGCGCTCATTCAGGCTCGGCTCGGCTGGGACGCAGTCGATGCCTGGTCCTCCGACATCTTGCCGCGCTGTCGCACGGAGTGGGTGGATGCCACGTTGCACAATCTGGGCGCGGAGCGATGCCGCCAGGCGCGTGAGCGAAGCTTGAGTCTGACCGACAGCGTTTCCCTCGCTTGCATGGCCCGCCTCGGACTCCGCCACGCCATCGCCTTCGATCGCCACTTCACGCAAGCCGGCATCCAGCCGCCTGGGTCATGGGTCTGAACAGGCGGTACCGATGTAAAGCGAGTTGAGGACCGGTGAGACGCCTGCGAGGGCCGATAGAAGACATGTCCCTGTTTACTCAGAAAGCCGCATCTCAACACAAAGATCCGAAGACCGACCCTTCTTCCCGGCCCTGATGCCCGAGGAAGAGGAGGGTTGAAGTGGGCGGAGCGCGTGGGTAGATTCCAGCCATGATGAAGACGATGGTTGCAGTGATTCACCGCGAGGATAAAGGGTATGTGGCCGAATGCCCCGAGGTGGGAACAGCCAGCCAGGGCCTGTCGATTGAAGAAGCGCTGGAGAATCTGCGCGAAGCCACGGAACTTTACCTGGAAGAATTCCCCGGCGCCGGTAGTGTGCGCCCCATTCTCGCCACGTTTGAGGTGGCGGTTTAATGCCGACCAGACACACAACCAAGCTCGTTCACGAAGGGAACTACGTAGCTGCCGTTCAGGTTGAATCGACTGATTCCGATAGCGGTTGGTCTCACTGCCTCTCGCTCGACGATGCCTACCGGCTCGACGATGTACGTGCGGCGCTTCGTCGTGGAGACATCAAGAGAGCCAGCAGTCTTGCTCAGGTCTTTGTTGAGGCCCGTCGCGGTATAGACGAGAGCGGAGAACCATGTTGCTGCCCCGCAATTCGGCGCGAACGCCGGGACTCACCTTGCATTCCCCTCGGACGGGGAGCGAGGAGGTCATGGATTGCCTCTTTACCGATGTCATGTTAGATTCTGGCGCATGAATT
>SLOV01000335.1 GCA_007132345.1 Kiritimatiellia bacterium | reverse complement strand
TCGGGTGTCGGGTTTCGGGTTTCGGGTTTCGGGTTTCGGGTTTCGGGTTTCGGGTTTCGGGTTTCGGGTTTCGGGTTTCGGGTTTCGGGTAGCGAGTGGTCAGTGTTCAGTGTTCGGTGTTCAGTGTTTCGGAGGGGCGCGGGCCCGTTCTGCTCAACTTTGTCGCGCCTGGCCCGCCTCTGGAGGGAGCCTTGTCGCAATCATTGTCGAATAACGGCCCTTGGTTTTCATGCATTTTCGACAACGCTTTTTCCAGGCGGGCCAGGCACGACAAAGGACCCTCCAGAGGCGGGCCGGGCGCGACAAGGGACAAGTAGATTCATAGCGCGGCATCGCGGTGGGGCGCCGGCCCATAACGGTTGTCCTCAAAACGGGGTTCTTCAGCAGAATCCAGTGTTCGGGTGTAGGACGGTCTACCAGGCCGTCCATCAGCGTATGGTTCGCTTGTGGGCCACAGAAGCAGGCCGACAAAGGGTTTGTTCCTCCATCGCTCCTTGCCAATGCCCTGCCACATCACCTCGACCGGGAGCATCTGCAATTCGTTGCGCGCCTTATTGATTCTGAGCATTCCGGCTAAAGCCGGTACTACAAACAGCGGGTTGCGTGTTGGTTGCGTTTGTAGTCCCGCCTTCAGGCGGCCTTCCGCGCGACAAATCGCCGATGCGCCCAGCTCGCTCCGGACTGTTGACGTTGGTTCAAATCAAGCAAAGAATCATGGCACCTCGAAACGTCCACCAGGTGCTCATGAAACTCTATAGCGCAGGCGATCAGATCGGCGATGGCGCCTACCGGCGAATCGCTTCTTACGACCACGCGTCGACGTACATCGGCCCCTCAGACAGATTGCTCTTCGCGGTGACGCCCACACAGGGCGCAGGGCCACTCAACCTGGTGATGGATGAACCGGATCGACTGCCCGACAAACTCTCCTTTCGCAGACCATGCCTCTATCTCGAAAACTCCCCCACACCGCTGCGCCCTGACCAGCTCTTCCGCTCTTCCTTGCCGCTCCTTTCTGTATTCACGCCGACGTTCCAACACTCGGTCGCGTTCCTGAAACAGTGGCTGCTCGCGAATGCCCCCGAGGAAAGCCTCGCGTTCCTTCTCGCGGATACGGTGGCATCCCCATCCCGCTCCGCCGCACAGCGCTTCTTCCGAAAGCGCGCCATGGAAGCGCACAGCGCCTTGCGCGAGGGCGACCTGGAAGCAGCGGCGCAATCGCTGCGGGGCTGTGGACCTGGTCTCACGCCGGCAGGCGACGACTTCATCTGCGGCATGCTGTTCACGTTGCGCCTGACTGCACCGTGCGACCTGGAGCAATCATCGCGCATCTTCCGCGTTGCGCGCGGAAAGAGTCCGGTCGTGAACGCGTTTCTGGAGATGGCGCGCGATGGGTATGCATTTGAAAGGTTTCACCTCCTGCTCCACGCCCTGCAGGGAAGCGATACCGCCGAGATTGAACACATCGCAAAACAATTATCTGTAGTAGGCGCAACTTCCGGCGTCGATCTCTGCGTAGCGTTTGTGCTTACATGGGAGGCCGAGTTGAAGCGAGTCGGGGCCAGCACCATGGACGCATGCTGATGAAGAGAGGCGGACTGATCCTGAAAGGCGCATATTTCGATTCCGTCACACTGATGGGTATCGGAAGAGAGCTGTCTGCCACGCCGGGCGTGCTGGATGCCTCTGTGGTCATGGGAACCGACACCAACCGCTCGATCCTGAAAGCGGCCGGCCTCATGATTCCTGCATTTGATGGCGCGGACGACATGGACTTGCTGATCGCGGTGAAAGCGAAGAGCGCCACGCTACTTGACCAGACACTCGCACGCGCCGAAGCAGCGCTGAAGAAGAAACCGGCCCCCGCTGCATCATCCGCATCGCGCCCCGTCGCAACCAGCATCGAAACGGCGGCGCAAACACTGCCCGGCGCGAATCTCGCGCTTATCTCCGTGGCAGGCACCTACGCGGCGGAGGAGGCGCGCAAAGCGCTCGAAACGGGGCTGCACGTGATGTTGTTCTCGGACAACGTTTCGATCGAATCGGAAGTGGAACTGAAGCGGCTCGCGAAACGCAAGGAACTGCTCCTGATGGGCCCGGACGCGGGGACGGCGATTATCAACGGCGTTCCGCTGGCCTTTGCGAACGTCGTTGCGCGCGGTCCCGTGGGGATTGTGGCCGCGTCCGGTACCGGCGCGCAGGAAGTTTCTTCCCTCGTATCGAATCATGGCGCGGGCATCAGCCAACTCATCGGCGTGGGCGGGCGTGACGTAAAGAGGCAGGTCGGCGGCATCATGTTCCTGGAAGCCCTGAAGGCGTTGATTGCAGATCCCCAGACGAAGGTCATCGTTCTCGTGTCCAAGCCACCCGACCCGGTCGTGCTTGCGAAGATTCAACACGCGGCATCCCGCACCAAGAAGCCGATCGTGTGCCTGTTCCTCGGCGCGCCGACACGCGAGGGCGAACCGCATACGCTGGAGGAAGCCGCCGCGCTGGCCGCGGCGTTGGCGCAGGGACGCTCCTTGGACTCTGCCTGGGCGGCACTGGAGCAGCAGCGCGCAGATCTGGCGCCGATGATTGACGCTGGCGCGGCGGCGTTGCCTGCAGGCGGCCGTTATGTGCGCGGACTGTTCAGTGGCGGAACATTCTGCGCGGAGGCACAGGTGATTCTCGCCCCGCTCCTCGGCAAGGTCTATTCCAACGCCCCGACTGGAGAGGGCATGGCGCTGAAAGATTCGGGGAAGAGCCAGGGGCATTGTTTTATCGATTTCGGCGAAGACGAATTCACGCGCGGGCGCCCCCACCCCATGATCGATTTCACGCTGCGCAACGAACGGATTCATCGCGAGGCGGCCGACCCTCAGACCGCGCTCATCCTGCTCGACGTTGTCCTGGGCTACGGTGCGCATGCCGACCCGGCATCGGAGCTGGCGCCTGCGATTCGCGACGCCGCGCGAAAGGTGCCGGTGCTCTGCTCCGTGACCGGCACAGATCGCGACCCACAGAACTGGGCGGCAACCATCGACAGACTTCGGCGGGTGGGCGCACTCGTGGCCCCGTCAAATGCCGCCGCCTGTTGGCTCGCAGGCGAGATTCTGCATCGTCGCGGAAAAAAGAGGAGCCGGTGATGCCGATGCGGGCAGTTCATGTCACTGGAGAAGCCGCAGGATGGCATAAACGAGGAGTGCTTGGGACTGCTCCAGCAAATACGCCTGCCTTCTACTCTCTGACGGTCACCCCGAGCGAAGTCGAGGGGTCTACTGTGTATCCAGAGACATTAGCGATCATGGATCCGAAGCACACGATGGGATTGTCAGGAGATGCCTCGACTTCGCTCGGCATGACAATTCTTTCTATTTGTCAAAGACCCCGCGGCCACAACAGCATGAAGTCGGGTAGTTAAAGAGACGAACGGAAACGCCTTATGCCCCTAAATGCCCTATTCGAGTCAGACTTGCGGGTGGTGAACGTGGGCGTTCCGTCCTTTGCGGAGGCGCTGCGCCAGGCAGGCGCGGAGGCGGTGCAGGTGGATTGGAAACCGCCGCTGCCGGTAAGCGAAGAGAGTCGCCGCACCATTGCCCGGCATCGAGCGCGCATCGAGCGCGCAAACGCCCAGGCCCTGGAGCGCATTCTGAGTGCCGCGCCGCGATGGGTCGGCATGGGGCGCGCGCTCGACACGATACCGGGCATGCACGAAGACTTGCTGTTGCACGCCGGACCGCCCATCACATGGGACCGCATGTGCGGGCCTCTGCAAGGGGCGATCATCGGCGCCCTGCTCTACGAACGGCGGGCCACCTCTGTCGCCGCCGCGCGCAAATTGGCGGCGTCGGGCAAGATTCGCTTCGCCCCCTGCCATGAGCACGGCACCACGGGCCCGATGGCGGGCGTGGTGTCACCTTCGATGCCGGTCTTCATTGTTCGCAACGAAACTCACGGGAACCGCGCCTTCGCAACGATGAACGAAGGGCTGGGCAAGGTATTGCGTTATGGCGCTTATGGGCCGGATGTCATCGAGCGTCTGCGCTGGATGGAGCGGGAGCTGTATCCCGTGCTGCGCGCCGCCATCGAGCATCTCGGCGGGATCGACTTGAAGCATATCATGGCGCAGGCCCTGCACATGGGCGATGAACTGCACAACCGCAACCGCGCCGGCACATCGCTGCTCTATCGCGCCCTGGCGCCGGCCATTGTGCGGACCTGCACGGACACCGATGCGGCGGCGCGGGTGCTCGAGTTCATTAACGGAAACGATCACTTCTTCCTGAATCTCTCCATGCCGGCCGGCAAGGCCACCCTCGATCCGGCGCGCGGGATTGCGGGGAGCAGTGTCTGCGTGGTGATGGCGCGCAACGGCACGGATTTCGGAGTACAGTTGGCAGGCACCGGCGCGTCGTGGTTCACAGGTCCGGCGGCGGTGCCGGATGCGTTGTTCTTCCCGGGGTACACGCGGAAAGATGCGAACCCGGACATTGGGGACAGCGCTATCACCGAGACGTACGGGCTGGGTGGCTTCGCAATTGCGGCGGCGCCGGCGATTGTCCAATTCGTGGGCGGAACGGCGGCCGACGCGGTCGGGTACACGCAGCGGATGTACGAAATCTGCGCGGGTGAAAGCCGGAGCTACCAGGTGCCATCTCTCGATTTCCGGGGCACCCCCACCGGCATCGATGCGGTGAAGGTGGTGGAGAAGAATATACTGCCCTTCATCGACACGGGCGTCGCGCACCGCAAGCCCGGTGTCGGCCAGATCGGCGCGGGGGTTCTGAACGCACCGCCGGAACCCTTCCAGCGCGCGTACGAAGGGTTGGCAGGAGTGCTGGGGGGAAAGAGGCGGTGACGGGGGGAGAGGGGTGGTCAGTGGTCAGTGGTCAGTGGTCAGTGGTCGGTGGTCAGTGTTCAGTGTTCAGTGTTCAGTGTTCAGTGAAATGTACTCATTAACAACGAGTTTTTGGAGTGCGGGTTCTCGAACCCGCTTTCCGTCGCGCCTTCTCGAAGGCGCGGCCGTGTTTCCGTTCACCACATCTTCCCACGCAGTTTCCTCCGCACCGGCGAGACGAAAGCGCTTTCAAGAAAGCGCACTCCAAAGCCTTTTTGGAGTGCGGGTTCTCGCCTGCCCGCCGAAGCCTCGGCGAAGGAGGGAACCCGCTTTCCGTCGCGCCTTCTCGAAGGCGCGGCCGTGTTCCCGTTCGTCCATTCTTCCCATGCAGCTTCCTCTGCACCGCTGCAACCAAAGCGCTTTCAAGAAAGCGCACTCCAAAGCCGGACGAGAACACCGAACACCGACAACCCAACCCGAACACTGAACACTGAACACTGAACACTCTTCCCCCCGACACCCGAAACCCGACACCCGAAAGCCTTCCCCCACCCTAACCCCCACAACCCCGGAGACTACAATGGACACAGATAAATTCCTCGAACTCATGGGCAGCGCCCGCGTCTTTGATCTGACCCAGCCGCTCAGCATTCATACGCCGCCCTGGCCCAGTTACATGCCGATGGGGCTGCAATACTTCAAACGCGTCGCGGGCGCACACATGGGACAGGGCGCCAGCGGACAGATCGTCACGACCAGTAACCACGTCGGCACGCATATGGACGGCGAAATCCATTTCCACCCCAGCGGCCGGCCCATCGGGAAAGTGCCACTGAACGAATGGTACGGGCCCGGAGTGATCGTGGATATCTCGAAGGACGTCGGCGACTACGACCTCTATGACCCGGAGATGATCACGAGCAAGGTCGAGGTGCAGCGCGGCGACATCCTCATCATTAACACCGGCTATCACCGTTATGCCTGGGACCAGAAAGGCTCCGATGAAATCCGTTACTTCGTGAAACACCCCGGGCCTGGGCCCGACTTCCATAAATGGGCGCTGAAGATGAAACTGAAGTGGATCGGCGTCGACTGCGGCAGTGCCGATCACCCCATGAACACCATCATCCGGCAGTGGCACCCGGCCCGCTTCGTGGAGGCGGAACAGAAACTATTCAAGCGCTACGGAAAGAAGTGGGACGAAATGTTCCCGCAGGACGAGTATTATCAAGTCATGCACATCAAACTCTTCCCCAAACGTCTGGTGCATGCCGAGAACCTCGGCGGGGAGATCGACCGCCTGAAGAATACCCGCGCGTGGATCGGGGCCTTTCCGCTGCGGGGCATCGAACTCGAATCTTCCATGTGCCGTATTCTGGCCATGCTGCCGCCGAAATCCTGAAAGGAGAACTCTCATGGCAATCGCGCATCCGTTCCTTTACGAGAAACCCGGCACGGTGAAGCAGGCGCTGCAACTGCTGGCGCAGCACGGCGCCGGGGCACGCGTGCTCGCGGGCGGCACCGACCTGGTTGGGCAACTGGTAGACGGGCTGGTGCGCCCCGAAATCGTGGTCGACCTCAAGGGCGTTCCCGATCTCCAGGAAATCCGCATGGAGAAGGATGTCATCCATATCGGCGCGCTTGCGACCTTCACGGATATCATGGAGTCGCCGCTGATCCGCAAGAAGCTGCCGGTGATGGCGGAGATGACCGAGTGGGTCGCTTCGCGCGGCGTCCGGAATCGGGGCACCATGGTGGGCAACATCTGTTCCGCCGTGCCCTGCTGCGACAGCGGGCCGATCCTGCTCGTTTATGGCGGCAAGGTTCTCGTCAAGAGCGCGCGGGGCCAGCGTGCCGTTCCCATTGCACAGTGGTTCACCGGTCCGCGCCGCACCGTCCTGGCGCCGGGCGAGCTGGTGCTGGGTGTACGTGTGCCCGACCCCGGCAAGCATGGCGGCGCGTTCGTGAAGATGCGGCGTTACAAGGGCGAGGACCTCGCGCAGGCCAGCGTCACCGCGCTCCTGCTTGCAGGCAACCAGTGGCGCATTGCGTTCGGCTCCGTGGCGCCGACGCCCATCGCGGGGAAACGCGTCGAGAAGCTGCTACACGGTAAACGGCTGACACCCGCGCTGGTCGAAGAGGCGGTGGCGCTGACCGATCAGGAAACCGCACCGATCACCGACATCCGCTCCACCCGCGAGTATCGCGCCCACATGCTGCGCGTGATGATGCGCCGCGCCCTCGAAGCCGCCGCTTCCCGCAAGGCCGGCCGCGGCCCCGCCTACGGAACCGAACTGATCTGATCTGAGGAGACCCCATGAAGATTCAATTCACTCTCAATGGAACGCCGCACGACCTGGAGGTCGAACCCAGCGACCTGCTCATCGATGTTGTGCGCGACCGGCTCGGCATCAAGAGTCCCAAGCGCGGTTGCGGTAAAGGCGACTGCGGCGCCTGCACGGTCCTCATGAATGGGCGCTCGATCCGGAGTTGCCTCGTGCTGGCGGCCGAAGCCGACGGCCAGGACCTCGCCACGGTCGAGAGCCTGTCCGCGAACGGCCCCAACGATTTGCAGCAGGCGCTCATCCGACGGAACGCCTTCCAGTGCGGCTACTGCGCGCCCGGGGTCATCCTGGCCGCCACGGAGCTGCTCGCCCGTCAACCCCACCCCAGCGAAGAAGAAATCCGGGAGGCGATCGCCGGCAATCTCTGCCGATGCACCGGATATGAAGCCATTATTGATGCCGTCCGCGATGTCGCCAAGCCGACCCGCAAACCGGCCCGCGCCCGGAAAGGAGCAAAGCGATGAAGAACTTGAAGGTAGTCGGACAACCCGCGGTACGTATCGACGGCAAGGAGCGTGTGGTCGGCGCCGCCACGTATGTGGATGATCTTGAATTCGGCCCGAACCTCCTGCACGCCGAGGTGGTGGAGAGCCCGCACGCGCACGCCGAGATTCTTTCCATCGACACACGCAAGGCCGAGGCGTTGCCCGGCGTGGTTAAGGTGGTGACGGCGGCCGATTTCCCTTTCACCTTCGGCCTCTATATGCAGGACCGCTACATCTTCGCGAAGGACCGCGTCCGCTTCGTCGGCGAACAGGTGGCCGCGGTGATTGCGCGCGATCCGGCCACCGCCAAGCGCGCGGCCGCGCTGGTCGAAGTGAAATACCGG